>CALVJO010000005.1 GCA_944332225.1 uncultured Bacilli bacterium
GTCGTGCTTAGAAATGATTTATCTACTTAAATTATAGTAAAATTAAGCAATTATTAAATGATTTTATACTATCGAATATAAGATTTGATCTTTATACTAATTAAAATTTTCTCTTATTTATGTGCTTTTTGCAGTTAATATTTAAATTTAATAAAAATTTGCATTATCAATTTTAATCAAGCATTTTGATAGAAATTAATAAAAAATACCTTGATAGCAAATAGTTAATAGGCATATTAGACTATTTTGGTGATTAATTATCGGCTAATTCTTATAAAATTACTCAATAAAAAAATACTAACTATGATTAAATAGATGATATTTATATTGTTTTTTGCTACTCTTCTACTAGAAAAGAGTATTAAGAAAGGAAACATATATGAAAGTGTGTATAGTAACTGATTCTAATTCTGGAATCGGAGTTAAGGAAGGAAAGGAACTAGGAATTGTTGTCATTCCTATGCCATTTTTTATCGATGGCGAGACATTTTATGAAGAGATCAGCTTATCTCAAGAAAGATTCTATGAACTTTTAGCCCAAGATAAGGATGTATCTACCTCTCAACCTGCAATAGGTGAAGTTACAGACTTATGGGACAATCTTTTAAAAGAATATGATCAAATCGTTCATATTCCAATGTCATCAGGATTATCTATGTCATGTCAAACTGCGTCTTCATTTGCTTCTGAAGAACCTTATTTAGGTAAAGTTTTCGTTGTTGATAACTGCCGTATTTCAGTTACTCAAAGACAATCAGTTTTAGATGCTTTAGCATTAGTTAATAAAGGATATAACGGAGAACAAATTAAAGATTATTTAGAGAAAGATAAATATAATTCATCGATTTATATCGTTGTTGATACTTTAAAATATCTTAAAAAAGGTGGTAGAGTAACCGCCGCGGGAGCAATGCTTGGTTCCATCTTTGGAATTAAACCTCTTTTAACCATTCAAGGAGCTAAATTAGATGCCTTTAGCAAACCTCGGGGAATGAAGGCTGCAAAGCAAAAAATGATCGATGCAGTTAAAAACGATATTAAAGAACGCTTTGGAAACGATATTTCAAAGATTCATATGGAAGTTGCCTATACTTGTTCTAAAGATGAAGCAATTAAGTTTTTTGAAGAAGTTAAATCGATTTTCCCTGGAGCTATAGATTATGTGATGAATCCTTTATCATTATCAGTTGCCTGCCATATCGGCCCTGGTTCTCTTGCTATAGCTTTAACTAAAGATATTTTCTCTTCTTTTGATCTTTAATCTTTATTATGGTTTTAAACTTTAAAGATTATCTTCCACTTATAGATCAATTTAAAGATTTCTATCTATCGAGAAAGCATTTAGTCTCGTTATTTGATAATGGAGAAATTAAGTTTTTTCAAAATGGGGAATCGCTTCATTATAATGAAAAAGTTAAAGGGAAAGTGGAGATCGTCTTTGAAGATAAAAATGAGATTATCCCTTGTTCAAAATCATTAAATATAATCTATGAAGATGATGATTATCTTTTAGTTTATAAACCTCGAGGAATGCTAATTCATTCTTCAGAGGATAATGATGCCTTAGTTAATTGTTTAAGTTATTATTTTACTCAGCAAAAATATTTTACTATTCCAAGAATCAACACGCGTCTTGACCGTGACTGCGAAGGACTAGTCTTAGTTTCTAAGAATATTTTGACGGCAGCCTATGTTGATTATCTAATTAGAGAAAGAAAAATTATCAAAAAATACTATGTCGCGGTTAAAGGTCATTTTTCTAAACCATCAGGAAAAATGATTAATTATATATCTAGAGACCGTCACGAAAATAAGATGATTGTCTCTAATCACGGGAAAATCGCTAAACTATCATATAAAGTATTAAAAACTAGTAAAGATTATTCCTTAGTTGATATTGATTTAGAAACTGGAATAAAGCATCAAATTAGAATTCAAATGGCCGCGTCTAACCATCCTGTCGTCGGCGACGATGTCTATGGTAAGGGAGATAAGACGATTAGATTACAATGTTATAAGATTAGTTTCTTTTCTATTTTTAAAAACAAGATAATTGATGTTATAATTCCTATATCTAATAAATTGAAAGAGTTATTTTCTTATGAATGACAATGAATTAAATCAAAACCAAGTATTAAACGATGAAAATCAACAGCCTGAAAACAATGGTAAATCAAATTTAGATAATATGATGATATCATTATGCGTCGGGGGATTTTATGCTTCTCTCTTCATGCCTTTTGCAGGAATCATCTTTGCCTCAATCGCCTTATATCGTTCTTTTTCTAACAAGTACGATAATAAATTATATATTTTTCTTTCAATCGCTGTTTTAATATTCTCAACGTTATTAACTATAGTCACCGTGATAACTGCTTTTAATAATCCCCAAACGAGTCTATAAGTATGAATGAAAGATTAAAAGGAGATTTATATGTTGAGCTAAGCATAAAATCTATCGATAAATTTACAAGCAATTTTAATTCAAAGCTCAGCTCAAAATATCATAGTCTAATCTATATTTTAGATGGCATAGCCACGATTGTGATCGATGGAAAAGAAACATTCGCGGATAAATTTGATTTATTGTATTTTAATAAGCGTCAAAAAATTGAGATACAGCCAGGTCATTACACCATCTTACAAATTTTATTTGATGGAACCGCGGTTAATGAATTGATTTTTGAATCATCTTTCAATCAATTTAAAATCATAAATGTCATCGAGGGAAGTCAATTATCATATGACCTATATAGGCTAGGCCACCTCGCGGATAATAATTCGCATCCTAATTTATTAGCCTTAGGTCTTCTTTTTGAGGTGTTCTATGAATTAACGAAAGATTCTTTAAACACTAAAGATGAGAAGGTTTATGGAAAACAATATCATATTAAACAGGCTAAAAGATTCATGAATTTAAACTATCAAAAAAATATCTCAATCAATGATATAGCTAGATCGATAGGAGTTAGCCCTAATTATCTCGCGGATCTCTTTAGAACTTTAGATGAAGTTTCTCCAAAGCAATATTTAACTTCTTTAAGGATGGAAAAAGCTAAAGAACTTCTCTTAACTAGAAGATATAAAATTAAAGATGTCGCGAAGATGGTAGGATATGATAATCAGCTTCATTTCTCTTCAGAATTTAAAAAGTATTCTTCCTTTACCCCGCGAGATTATGTGATTTTTACGATTCAAAATTATAACAAAGATAAAAATTAATTATTAAATAACTTGCCGTCTTTATAGATGATTTTTTGAGCGTCTATCATCGTTGATATGATGTTTTGAATTCTAAAATATTGGCTATGGTTCATCTTTTTGTAGCCTAGAGAAACTAAGATTAATTTAATCATCTCATCCTGAGATAAAGGCTTAAAGATGGTGATCTGCTTAATTCCTGAAGAAATTTCTTCATTAGATACATTATCAAGCTCTCTTAAGGTTCCTTTAGGAGCCTTTTTAAAATGAATCTCTTTATTTTCTAAGAAGATGAAATTATGTTCTATTGATATTATATTATCTTGCTCTAAAGACGAGACTAAGGAAGGATAATCATCTTTGAAGAGAAGATTGATTTCCTCAGTTTTAACAGGAGATACTTTCTCTAATACTTCTTTAAAGATTTCTAGCTTAGTTTTATTATCTTTATCCTTAATTTCGATTAAGGCTTGAGATGGAGTAAGATAATCAGAGAAAATGATATCTATTAAAGGTTTTTTAACTTTTTTAGTTTTTATTTTTCTTTCTTGGACGGTATTTTTAATAATGAATTCTTTTAATTTTTGATATTGATTTTCTTCATCGAGGAAATAGAAGAAAGGAATTATATGATAATAGGCAAATTCTAGAGAATTTTCGATATAATCTTTGCCTTTTCCAAGAGAATTAATCGCTGATTCAAGAGAGTTATAGGAGAGATGATCCACGATGATCGCAGTTGGACGTTTTGAGGAAGGAACCTTGACTAAAATATCAATAGAGCCTTTAGAAACTTGATAATTGGTGATTAAATTAAATCCATCCTCTGTCAAGTGATTAGCTAAAGCTTTAATGAAGGTCTTATCAAAGTTGTTTGGAGATAAAACTTCCTCTAGATACGCTTTAGAGCTGTAGAAAACATTATCATAAACTTTATAGATGTTAGATAAGAAACATTCACCTTGATATGGTAAAAGAGAATCAAAGTAATCTCTAGATGGATCTTTATCGATGATTATGGTTTGAGAACCCCTAAATAAGGCTAAGATTCCTTCTAAGGTAGATTGATTTTTATCGACTAAAGAGAGAACTAAATCAAAGCTAGCTTCGTAAGATGAAAACATCTTAGATACATCTTTGATATTCGCTAAGAAAAGAGGCTTATTATAAGAGATAATTAAAGGAATGGATTTAATGATTTCCTTATAAGGTAAGATTTTTATCTTATCGTCTAAAGCTGATTTAATATAAGGAAATTCAATGTTCTTTAAAGATAGTCCGATTTGCTTTTGACGGGAAACTAGCTGAGATTGAATGATATCTTGAATGATTTCTCTTCTTTCCTTATCGAACTCTTCATAGGTAGCTATCTGATGGTTAAATCCATCTAAAGAGAAGGTTGACGAAAGCACATTAGAGTCATTTTCCTGATGAAGCTTTTGATAATATAAAGCTTTTAAGAAGGCCCCTGGATAACTTTCCTTTTGAGGTAGTTTCAATAATTCATCCGCGAGATTAGGGATTAATTTATTTAATTTATTCGATGATAAATAGAAATCTAAATAATCATTAATCGAAGAGAAGTTTTTCGACATGTTAATGATTCTAGTTTCAATAGATATTAAATTTAAATTGAAAAAGTTTAATTTATCTTCAAAGAAGAACTCTTTTAAATAATTTAAGGCTTCTAAGATATGATTAAAGGCGATTTGGCATTGCTTTCTAGAATCGACGAATACTGTCATTGTCTCTTCATTAAAGTAATCTAAATAAGATGCATCATAATTAAACCCTTTAAAGTTTAAATAACGAACATTTTGGAAGAATTTATCGATAGTTTCGTAATCATCGATAAATTGATCGATATCATAATGATTATCTTTAATATAGTAAGAAAGATCCTTGTTCTCATTTTCAAAGTTTTTAATATTTTCTTCTTCTTTATGGTAATCGTTTAGCGATGAAGCGACATCTAAGAGAATGCCTTCATCAATTTTGATGGTTCGATCAAAGAATCCTCGATATTTTTTTATTAATTTTCCTTTAGAAAGAGTTTTTAAATCTTCGTTTAATGCTTTTTGATCTATAGATAGAACATTTTCTCCATAAAGGGAGATTAGTTTAGTTTTTGTTCCATTATATTCATCAATCGATTTATTAATTTTCTCTAATTCTAAAGATAGAGACTCTTTAATATTTTCTTTGATTATCGAAAGAGGAAGCTTTTTAATCATCTCAACGGTAGAAAGGATATTTAAAATAGCCTTCATATCTTTCATGTCATTTGGGAAAGGAATATGATAGACCTTCTTTAAATTAGAATAGGCTTTTTTAAAAGGTTGGAATTCTCCTTCTAAAGAGATGATTTTATCTTTTAATTCAATATAACCTTCCTGAGTTAAATCAAGTCTTTTAAATCCGTAGAAAGGATGATCTAAATAATGACATTTTAATTTATCCGCGGTTTCTACAAATGATTTAATCGCTTTTAAATATCCATCGATCTGCTCATTAGAAATATTAACAATATTAGGGATGGTAATATTTATTAAAGGTAGGCCATCTAAATTATAATAGTTAAATAATAATTGATTGATGGATAAATTAAGAGGTGGATTAGCCATCCTTAAAGTGTTGATCAATCGAGAGTAGTTATTTTTAACTTGATAGAAGTTATCAACAGAAGAATCGATTTGGCTAGGGCTGAACCGTTCTTTAAAATTATCTAAAAGAGTCAAAGATGAAAGTAGTTTCTTCTTGTCGCTTGAAGAAGATAAATCGATAACATATCTATTTAATGAAGATTCATTTAATATAGAAAGAATCTCTTCTCGATCATTATCATCTTGATAGGTTAATAAAATGTTTTGATTATTTAATAGATAATGAAGCAAGATGTTATTAAGCAAGTGATCTCTAGTCTCTTTTGAGGAAGGTTTAATAGCTAGATTTTCTCTTAAGGATAATCTTTTCAAGATTTTATATTCATCATTTTCTAAGTTTAATAAAGATAGGAAAGAGTTATTTAATCTAGCCCCTTTGACTTTTTTAAAATTATAAAATTCCGAGTTAAAATAAGAGATTTGCTTGATGATATCTAAAGAAGATAATTCATCTTGATGCTTAATTAAATCGTTAAGATAATAATATTTATCAACATCTAAACTAGCAAAAAAGCATCCGTTATTGACTGAGAAATGTAATGATTTAACTCTTGTTGCTACGTAAGTTAGATATTCATATAAAGAAAAATTATTTTCTAAAGGGTAGGAAATATCTAAATTTAAGGTGTTTTGAAAATAAGAAATCAAGCATTCATTAAGATATAATTCATGATTGATATTAGATATTTGATAATGATCAGTTTCATTGATGTACTCTAGTTTAATAGGCATTAAGACTAAAGGAGCTGAGATGATTTTCATGTTTTTATCAATGAAATAATCGATTAAGCCAAAAGTTAAATATAATTTATTGTCCTTAATCAATAAGGAAAGCTTTTTATTTTGAACTTGATAATCCTCCGCGGTGTAAAAACCAATTTTATTTTCTTGAGAATTGATCTGTTCCTTCTCTAAAAGAGCTTGATACAGGGTTTTATTAGTTAATTCAAGATTTTCAATCTCAAAAGTTTTACCTTCCATCAATAAATTAAAGATTGAGGTATAATCAGAGGTTGCTAGTCTTAAAGGAGAAGGATTGTTATAAAAAAAATCTAAAAGGTTAGATTTAGTTAATTGTTCCTTTAACTTTCGTTGATAAATTTCAATTTTGTTATTCATAAAAAGAGTATAGCACGTTTTAAAAAAATTATTAATAAAGTAAGCGTTAATATCGATGCATTTTAAGGATAGTCATAACCTCCATTTGGCTCCTTGCATCTTTTAAGTCGATTTATTCCCTTTTTCATTCCTTTGATTAAACCATATTTATTGATGGCTAATTTCATATAATCTGAGCAAGATGGTTCAAACCTGCAGCGCATTCTTATCTTTTTAGGTGCGAGAAGCTGATATAGATCAAGAAAAAACAAAATTAAAGATTTCATTCTTATAATTAAAATAAGGATAGATAATAAGATAGGAATTAATATGGTTAAAAGTAAATTATTAGAATAAAACCATATTAAAAAAGTGATTAAGGAGATAGAAAGTAGATATAAAATTAAATGAAGGAAAACCCTAAGCCAATTGACTTTAGGATAGGTTAGTTTTCTATCATAAAGAATCGACTTAGGGTCTTTTTTAGGATCTAAATTTAAATTATTATTCATCTCTTTCGAAGATGAGCATGTAGATGGTATAATCTGCAGGTTTCTTGAAACATCCACCTTTATGGGTTTCGCGGATGGTTTCCATAGAATGGTATCTCCAACCTTCTTGCGCTTGAGCGTTAATGATGTTTTCAAAATAGCTACAAGCATTACCTTCTACTACTTTAGGTCCTTCTACGACTTTGTATATCATACCTTTTTCCCCCTTGTTAATTAAATTATATATTTAACTAGCGGTTTTTTCAATTAGGTAAATTTGATTAATGTTATTGAATTTATTTTTGTTTAGTTTAAGTAAAATTAATAATAGTATATTTTAATAAAGAGAGGTGTAGATATGAAAACGTTAAGTATATGCGCGCCAATGTATAACGAAAAAGAAATGGTACCTTACTTTTTTGAAAAAATTGATGAGGTAATTAAAAAATTATCGTCTTATAAAGTAGAGATTTTAATTGTTAATGATGGTTCTAAAGATAATACTTTAGAGCTTTTAAAAGAGCAAAAAAAGACTCATCCTAATCTTCACATCGTCTCTTTTTCTCGTAATTTTGGCCATGAAGCCGCGGTTTCAGCCTTATTAAAATATTCTAAAGGTGATGTTGTTTGTATAATGGACAGCGATTTACAAGATCCCCCTGAGCTAATCATTGATATGTTAAAGCTTTATGAACAAGGATTCGATGTAGTAAACGCAAGAAGAATCAACAGAAAGAAAGATCCGTTTTTAAAAAGGATAACCGCGGAATTATTTTATAAAGTAATCTCCAAATTATCAGGAAAGATTAAAGTTCCAGATAATGTAGGTAACTACCGTCTATTATCAAGGCAAGTCGTGGATCACATTAATAATTTAAAGGAAAAGAATTCAGTATTTAGAGTCCAAGTTCCTTATGTAGGATTTAAAACAGCAACCATGGATTTTGTTAGACCACCTAGACTTAAAGGGGAGACTCATTATAACTATAAATCAATGTTTAAACTTGCAGGAGATTCGATTACATCTTCTTCAACTCAACCCCTTAGATGGTCTCTTTATTTAGGTATCATTTTAGGAACGATATCTTTTATATCCTTCATCGTATTTTTAATTTTAAGATTAGTTGGATTCTCTACACTTATCTATTTTGAAGCGATGCTTTATTCATTTATCGTTTTAACGCTATCGATTGTCTTAGTCGTATTAGGTGTCGTTGGAGAATATGTTGGAAGAATATTAATAGAAACTCAAAATCGACCTTTATACTATGTCGAAGAGGAAATTAAAGGAGACTTAGATGAATAATATAGTTAATAAATTAATGAATTTTATCAATGAATCACCTACTTCATATAACGCGGTTAACAATCTTAAAGAAGATTTATTAGCTCGCGGATTTATCTATTTTAATGAAAGTGATGATATAAAATTTGCTAAAGGAAAAAGCTATTTTACCATTAGAAACGGTTCATCAATCATCGCTTTTTCTATAGGAAAAGATTATAAGGGACCGTTTATGATAACTGCTTCCCATACCGATTCCCCATCTTTCAAAATTAAATCTAATCCTAATATTAAAGAAAGATCACATAATTTATTAAATGTTGAGCCTTATGGAGGAATGATTGGGTATAGCTATTTTGATCGACCTCTTTCTTTAGCAGGAAGACTTCTTATTAAAAATAAAAACAATCAGATCGAAGAGAAAGTAATCGATATTAAAAGACCTCTTTTAGTGATACCTTCTCTATGCATTCATTTTTCTAGAGAAGTGAATACTAATTTTAAAATTGATTTTGCAAAAGATGTTAGACCATTAATTTCTCAAAGTGAGCAATTTGATTTATTAAAGTTTATTCATCAAGAATGTAATATAGAAGATGAGATTTTAGGATATGATTTATTCTTAAAAACCACGGAAAAAGGTACTTTAATTGGAGAAAACAATGAATATATCCTTTCTCCTAGATTAGATAATTTAGTCAATATGTATCTTTCTTACCAAGGATTCGTCGAATCTAAAGATAATAATCTTATAACTAAAGTCTTTGCCTCTTTTGATAATGAAGAAGTTGGTTCATCATCTCTTCAAGGCGCGAATAGCAACTTTTTAGAATCAATTTTAAAAAGAATATTAGAAGATACTTCGTTTAACGATTATGATCTTTCTAAGATGCTAGAAAAATCATTCATGATGTCTTTAGATAATGGGCACGCGATTCATCCTAATCATTTAGATGTTTGCGATTTAGATAATGGAGCCTATCTTAATAAAGGAATCATGGTAAAGATTAATCCTAGCTTAGCCTATGTAAGCGATGGTCTATCTTTAGCAATATTTAAGATGATGGTTGGAGATAAAGTTAAATATCAACTATTCCATAACAACAATAAAATAAGAGGAGGCTCTACTTTAGGTAATATTCTTTTAAGAACAGTCTCTTTAAAATCTATAGATTTAGGACTTCCTACTTTAGGCATGCATTCTTTAGTAGAATTATGCGGGGTTAACGATGTTATTGAAATGTATAATACAGTTTCAGTTTTCTATCGTTCATATTTAAATCTTGATCAAGGGAAAATATCGATAATTGAGCATGATTGATTTTTTAAAAAAGTATAAAAAAGAGATAATTAGGGTAGTTATTGCTATAGTTAGCATGATTCTTTTAGCCTTGATTATCTTAGGTATTTTAATGCTAACTAAAGTTATAACTTTTGAAGATGGATTTAAATTTAATATCTCAATCTTTGATAATCTAAGAGATAGTTTTTGGATATACATCGTATTTATTTTATTGCAGGTTGTAATAACTACTCTTCTTTGCTTTGCTCCTGGAACAACAACGATGTTTATAGGATTAGGTATCGCTTTATTTGGAGCGAATTGGAAATGCTTTCTTGTCTTATATATAGGCGTGGTTCTCTCATCTATTGCAATGGATTTAGTCGGTAGATTTGGAGGAAGCTTCCTGATTAAAAAGTTAATTGGAGAAAATAATTATCTAGAAGCTACGAATCTTTTAAAAGAAAAGGGAACGGTATATTTACCATTTATGTATCTTTTACCAATTTTCCCTGATGATGCTTTATGCATGGTTGCCGGGATGATTAAATTAAAGTTTCCTTTGCATCTAATATATATTTGTCTTTGCCGAGGAATCGGAATAGCTACAATCGTCTTTGGCTTCAGCGTTATTCCTTTCTCTGAGTTTGATGGAGTCTATGATTATTTAGTCTTAATCGCGGTTATCTTAGTTTATGTATTCGTCTTATTTAAAATTACTAGATGGCTCGATAAGATGTATTCAAAGTATTTAAAACGTAAACAAGAAAAAGAATTAACAAAGCAAAATGATGATTCAAATGAAATAAAAGAGATTGAATCACCAGAAAACAAAGAATAAATTATTAAATATTTCCATCAAAAAAGCCTTGCATCTAACAAGGCTTTTAATTTCATTACTTAGGCTTTCTTTGATTTAAAGGAAACAAATAAGCTGATGATTAATACTAGTAAGGCAATTCCAATGATAGGAAGAATCACATATAACTCGCTGACGCAGTCATAAGCGACACCTGCAACAAATACGAGTAAGGAAACAAAGATTAACGATATAGCGAATGTTCCATTTTTCTTGTTGAATATCGGAGTTAACAAGATTCCAATTAAGGATACAACGAATAATATTGTATAGATTAATGGGAATGATAACTGAGATCCTAAATTGTAGTTATGAGACTCTAAGATTAAAGCAAGCCAGGTGATATAGATACCTCCGACTGTTAAGATTCCTAGAACAACATTAAGGATCTTACTTAATAGAGAGTTAGAAGTGTCTCTTGTGCAGTCAATTGTGACATGGATAATTGATAAAGCCTCTATAGCGACTACGAGAACAAGTGGTCCCCACCAGGAGACAACATTGTTAACAGTCATTGTCGCGAAGTTAATATTGATTGGGCACATGCCTTGCATAGCTCCCATAGTAATCCAAGCGATCACTAGAGAGAGTGAGTTGGCAATTAGGTAATAAATTGATTTTTTCATACGTTCTCCTCTAAAGTGAAACTATAAGAATAATAATAAAGAGGAAGTCAAATTACAACTATAAATAAATGAAAATCTTTTTAATTTCCTTATCTTTTTTTGATATTTTTTAACTTATTTTTTAATGATTTTTATCTTTAAGGCTAATTTTTTAAATATAACGTTAATTAAATAAATTGTTTTATCCATCAATAAGATTAATTTTTAGAATATTTTTGAATGTAGAAAAGATTATAAATTTGTTATCATCATTAATAAAGTTTAGATGTTTTTAGGTTTTTGTTATTCTATTTATGATAGGTTTGGGTAAGGGTATGAGAAAACAATTAAAAATATTTATCGCTTCATCGATAGTTGAATTTGCTTCTACGCGGGATGATATTGAAAATTATCTATGGAAATATCGAGATAAAAATAATTTTGATGTCATTCCGATTAGATGTGAAACTTCTGAGCCATCCATGAGCGTCACTAGAAAAGAAGATGATTATTGCTCGCTGATTTTTCAAAGCGACGTTTGTCTTTTTCTATTTTCTAAAAATCTAGGAAAGTATTCTTTAGAAGAATATGAATACTCTAAAGAGATAGTTAAAAGAAATCATAATCTTAAAATAATCGTTTTCTTTGAAGGAGATTATTTATCTTCTTTTAAAAATCAAGTTATCGAAGATGGATTCGAAACATATGATTTAAATGAAAATGAAGATATTTATCGAGTCTTAGATATTTTCATTAAAGAAAACGGAAAAAGAATAGAAGAACAATCCTCATCTTTAATTAATATTTTCTTTGCTTCCTCGATAGATGATGATGTTCAAGAGAGAATCAAAATCGAAAATTTTATTTATAAGATGAACTATGAATTCGTTAATTCATATAATATCTCAATAAGACCATTGCTTACTCATGAAGGTGATCTTCAATCATTGATCATCAAAAGTAAAATGTGCTTTTTCATAATCTTTAAAAAGGTGGAAAAAGAAGTTAAAGATGAATTAGATTTTGCTAAACAGTATTTTGATAAGACTGGTTTACCTAAGATATATGTATACTTTAACTCGATTGCAGATTCTACTAGCGAAGAAAAATCAGTTATCGATTTTAAAGAATATTTAGATAAACAATTGAATCATTTCTATGGCACGTTTAATGGTATCGATACCATTAAACTAAGAATTTTATTGAATTTAGCTATTCAAGAAACTGGTTCTAAGCAAGTGATATTTAAAAATGGTAAATGCTATTTAAATGATGATGCTTTGATATCTATCGACCAAGTTTCTGAATTTAAGAATAATCAAAAGCTTATAGAATTTAAGCAGGAATTAAATGATTTAGATGAACGTTACCATGTTTTGAAAAAAGCTTATGAATCAGATCGGATGAATGAGGCTTTAGGTGAGGAATATTATAATGTTGCGACTAGATACTTATCTTTAAAAAATAAAATTGAAAAGTTAGAAGAAAGCATTTTTAACATCACTTTAAGTTTATCTAACGATGAAGTTAAAGAAACTCTCAGCGTTCGTCAAAAAAGAGCCTACCGTTACTTTGAAGAAGGTAATGTTGAATTAGCTGTTGAATTATTAGATGTTGACGAGACTTTAAAATCATATGAATCTTTATCTAATATCACAAAGATGAAAGCAAGAGAAGTCATCAGCGAAGGTCGCTTAAAAATAGATTTTTTAAAGACCATGTATCAATATAAAAATCGTTATGAGACGATTGAGGATACTTATAAAAAAATATTGTCGGTTGCTTTATCTAGTCAGGTAGAATTAAATATCTACGATGAATATGCTTTATTTTTACTAAGTAGAGAAAGACATAATGAAGCGATTAATCAAGCCTACACATTGATGTCTTTTTATTCTCTTTTCCCTCATTTAGCGACTCTTGAAGCTAAAAGCGACAATTATTTAGTTTTAGCGACCATCTATAATAAGATGTCAGATCATCAAGAAGAGACTAAAAAATATTCTTTAGAAGCTTTAAATATTAAAGAAAAGATCTATGAAGATAATAAAGATGATGAGAAAAATAACTATGGAATAAGTCAAATTTGTCTAGCTTTAGGAAATATCTATCGAAGAGAGCAAAAAGCTCTTCTCGCGGAATCTTATCTTTCTAAAGGTGAAGCTTTATTGCTTGATTTATCTCTTATTTCTAAAAAATACTTGCTAGATTTATCTAGGATACTAATTATAAAAGGACAAAATTATTTTGATAGGTTTAAAGGTGATGAAGCTTTATCTTGCTACAAAAGAGCTGAAGAATGCATGTTAAAACTACCTTTAGATAATCCTGAAGAAAAATATCAATTATCATCCTGTTATCAGAATTCTGGAGCCTTATTTAGAAAGCTATGCAAAAAGGAAGAAGCTTTAAAAATGTTCACAAAATCTAGAGATATTCGTCTTAAACTTGCCGATGATGATCCAATTTCCTTTCTTCCAACTCTAGCCTATTCTTATCAAGGGGTAGGAAACGCCTTAAGATCTTTAGATAGAAAAGATGAGGCTTTAGATAGTTATTTTCACGCCTATAAAATAAGAAAAATGATCTCTAAGAAGAATCCTAATGTTCACGATGCAGAGATGAGCGATTCAGCTATGAAGATTGCTTCAGTTTATTTAGATAAAAAAGATCCAGATTCAGCCTATCCTTACGTAAAAGAAACTTTAAGTTTAAGAGAAAGACTTTATAAAATAAGTAACGATACCTACTTCAAATGGTACGCGCAGTCGATATTTGAACTAGGCCGTTATCATGAAGAAAAAAACAATATAGAAGAAGCTAAACAAAATTATCTTGAAAGCCTTCATATTCAAACTTCAAAAGACATTGATATTCCAACAAACGCGGAAGCTTTACATCTAATTTTTAAAAAGCTTAAAGAAATATATAAAGAAGATTTTTTAAAAGTCTTATCTCCTAAAGAAAAAGAAGTTCATGATGACTTATATTCATATAACGATAAACATCCTGACAATAAGATAGTTTTTGATCCTCTTTATCAAGATTAATTTTCTAGTTGCTTTTTCTAGATTTTTTAATCCATTTCACACCTTTTATAAGAAGATATACAGCAATTAAAGAATTTATTAATACAATAAAGGCTCCAAATAGAATTTTTATTAAAGCTAATCTATCTTCATAAGTATCTGAAAAGGCATAAATCATAACATTTTCTAAGTTATATAAGGTCATTAATGTTGAGATAATTTTTATATAAGTGATCAATTTATTTCCATTAGATATTTCATATTTGATATTAATTAAATTTTTAATAGCAAAGCCTAGATTGATAAAACTATATAAAGCATAAGGATAGATAATAATTTCAGGGTAAGAACCTATGGTTTGATTATTAACTATATAACTCATCATTATCGATAAAATAATATTCATTAAAAGAATGATTATTCCGGAAAAGATATATGATTTTGGGGTTTTTTGATTGCTTCTATCATTCTTTAAGGCTAGTAAAATAATTATTTTTAAAATAATGATAAATAGATAATAAAAAGCAGTTACCACCTCATATGATGAAAAATAAATAATGGAAGTTATTAAGATAAAGATAAAATAAATGACATTAAAAGCAAAAGAGAGCCAAAAATTGGCTTTCTTTCTAAACGAGGGAAGATATAGATAGTAATAGATTAGGTTCATTATTGATTGTTAGAATCTTTACTTAAGGCAAGTAAGATAGAACCGGAATACTTTTCTTTACGTCTATCTAACCATCTTTTATAGATAAAATAGTTAGTAGAAATCATAACGATACCGATTAATCCAATTACGATTCCTAAAGGCATAAGATAGGTTGCTTCACCTAAAACTCCCATAGCAAGGCACATTCCCGTGCCTAAAATTAAAGAACCAACGATTCCAAAAATATAGGTAAAAATCGTGCATGGTAACTTACATTGGAAGTCTAATTTTTTAGCTTCATCTAAACCTGTTTTCTTTTTAGGGCTATACTCCTCTTTTAATTTTTCTTCATCAAAATTAATCATTTTTTCCTCCTTGAAGCCTTTTGGCTTACAAATATAGTAAATCAAATAAAATTAAGCTTTTTAACGACATAATTTTAAATTTTTGTCGGATTTAACTATATTTATTTATGAGGAACTATTAGGAGAGGCTTATGGATTCAAGTACAATAATTATCATCATTTCTGCAGTCTTAGGATTAATCATTATTATATTGCTTATAGGATTAATCTCTTTAAGCGTCAAATTTAAAAATAATTCTAATGTTAATATCGATGATTCAAAGTTAAAACTTTTAATCAACGATGAAATTAATAAAATGAAAGACAATATTTCTCAAAGGATGGAGTCACAAGACAAAAATATTCAAGATACCTTAGAAAAAGGTTTTGAAAAGAATATTAATCATCTTGATAAAGTAAATGTTGCCTTAGGAAAAATTACAGAATCTCAATCTCATTTAGATTCATTAAACAATGAGATTTTGAGATTAAATAAAATATTATCCGACAGCAAAACGCGAGGCACATTTGGAGAAGTGCAGCTAGAAACTATCGTAAAATCTATCTTTGGAGACACGATAAACACCTATGCTTTTCAAAAGCAAATCGTTAAAGATAATAAAAATGTTAAACCCGACTGCGTGATTTATTTAAATGATCCAGATAAGACTATTCTTTGCATTGATTCTAAATTCTCCTTTAATGATTTTGAATCAATATTTAAAGAAGAACCAAAAGAAATAGAAAATTCAAAATTAACAATTTTAAAAAATAGATTAAGAGATCAAATCGATAAAATTGCGATTGATTATATAATTCCTGATTTAACGTATGAATATGCGATCATGTTTATACCATTTGACTCTATCTATAATTTTATTGTTGGAAATGATTATCTTTATTCTAACGTTATTGAATATTCTAGAAAGAAGAACGTAATTATTGTTTCACCTACCACCTTGCAACCTATATTGAATAACATTAATATTTTCAGAATTGATAGAATCGCTTCTCAAAATATTAAAGATGTAATTATAGAGGTTAAAAAGATTCAAGAGGCCATAAATATTTTTAACGAATCATATATCGACTTTACCAAAACTTATAAAACTTTAGCGAATAAGAAAGATAAATTAGATGGAAAAGTAAAAAAAATTATAAAAACATCATCAAAAGCATTAGAAGCGATCACGAATGAAGATTATCAATTAATTGAAGAACCTCTTGATCAAGAAGAATCTTCATTTGATGAAGAATAGTATGATAAAGAAGTAAAAGATTAATTATCTTTTTTCATTTTTTTAATATTCTCTAAGTGCTTTAAATGAGCTTCTTTCGATTTAACATTATATGATTCTAATAATTCATAAATTTCATCAATTTCTTCATTTGAAAGAGAATAATATTTTTTAATGGGCTGATTAATAGTTTCAATAAAAGAAACTTCATCATAGACATAATTTGATGTAACTTGAGATATATCAGTGTTAATGAGGACAACAATATTTTTAATTGGGATATCATCGTCTAAAATTTCTTCTATTACTTGGACATGAATTTCGTTTTGTTTGACAGGAGATCTTCTTTTTTCTACTAGATTATTTTGAATATAAAGCCATTCATCATCATAATCTCTTCCAATTAATGAACCGTGCCAATTTTTAGTTTCAATTACGAAAACTCCATATTTATTAATTAAGATTTGATCGATTTCATGGGAATTTTCTTTCCCGTCATAAAATAATCCATTACTTATTAAATGATGATATTCTAAACAATATTTGTTAATAAGATAATTTATTCTATTTTCCCCTTGCTCGCCTTGCTTATGTAAATAAGATTCATCGGTTGACTGCTGAGTTAAATTATCTTTTTTGGATCTTTTTTTAAGAAATACGATTAATAGCAGAAAGTATAAAATAGTGAATATTACAATTACAAAAAACCAAATCATATTAATAGTTTATATCAACAATAATGGACTTTAGCAAGGTTAGATTCTATATTTAATCATCCCGATTATTTCACTTAAAAAATAAATTTACGTCTAAAAAACACAAGATTAGAAAATTTAAAACACGAGATGGAAACGCTTACATAGAATAAAATCAAAGTAAAAGGCCTTTACTTACAAATTATTTTTTAAGTGCTTTCTACCATAATTTTGAAAGCAAAAAGTTTTATATTAGGAGGAAAAATAAATAATATGAAACATCTCAAAAAAGCCACGATGCTTGCTGTATTAGCAGCCTGCTTACTAGGAACGCCTGCATTAACTGCATGCGGAGGCGGAGGCGGAGGCAGCTCAACCCCATCTTCAATTGATTCTAAAGTTACTTTACAAAGTATTGAAGTAACAAAAATGCCTACAAAAGTAGAGTACATTACTGGTGAGACATTCGATCCAACAGGCATGGAAATCACCGCGCATTATTCTGATGGATCAACTGAAGTTTTAACTCAGGATGATTATTCTTATCCAAGAACACCATTACAAACTGGTCAAGAATCTGTCGAAATCTCTTATCGCGGAAGATCAGTTGAAGTACCTATTACCGTTACTTTCGTATTAATGGTTACTTCTATTGAAGTAGAACAAATGCCAACAAAGACTACTTATGTTGTTGGAGAAACCTTTGATCCTACAGGCATGAGAGTCACTGGTAGACGTAATGATGGCACGAAAGTTGCTATTCAAGATTACACCTACGATAAGACAGATCCATTAACTTTAGATGATAGAACTGTAACTATCACCTATGAAGACATGTCGACAACGATTAATATTCAAGTGGTTGAAGAACAAGTAACTGGAATTAGAGTTACTAAGAATCCTACTAAGATTAATTATATCGTTGGTGAAGCCTTTGACCCAACTGGAATTGAAATCTCTACAATTACAAATGCTGGTAACTTAACTCCTTTAACTAGCGAAGATTTCACTTACGATAAACATGATCCATTAACGATAGAAGATACTGTTGTTACATTTACTTATGGTAATTTCACTACTACATTAAATATTTCAGTTTCTGAGAATGCTTTAACTGGAATTGAGATCACCACTCAACCTACTAAAGTAGAATATAAAGATGGTGAAACCTTTGATCCAACCGGTATGGTAGTAACCGCGCATTATGCAGATGAGTCTACTGCTGAAGTAACTGAATATACTTATCCAACTGATCCATTAACGCCAGAAGATACTGAAGTTACTATTTCTTATGTTGGATTCACCGCGACTGTCCAAATCACTGTTTCTCCATTAAAAGATAGAGTTAACGTTAGAGGAATAGGCCTAGTTCGAGTCGAAGCTGAAGATTTAGATACTTCAAAAGCTACTTTAAGAGATGACTTTATTCAAGCTGGTCGTACCTTTATTGAAAATGGTGATGGTGCATCAGGTGGAGCAAACATCTGCGGATACAACCCAGGATCAATCTTTGAGATTCCAGTTACCACCGATCAACCAACTAAGATTCTTATTAGAGCTAGAATGTCTGACACTAACCTTAACTATAAGATTAATGATGGTGTTAGATTCAAAATGGATGAAGATGTTCTAATTTCTGATGATGTTACGTTTACTTATGCAGGAACAGGTGACTATTGGAACTGGAAAGAATTCAATATTGCAACAGTTGAATTAGAACCAGGAGAACACGTCTTTAGCTTAGAATCTCTTTCTCAAAGACCTAATCTTGATAGATTTGATTTCTATGTTCTTGAATATGGTGATGAAGTCATGGAAAAAGAATTAACTAGCCTTCAAGTAACTACTAATCCAACAAAGACTTCTTATAAAATAGGAGAAACCTTCGATCCAACAGGAATGGTTATCACAGGAGTTTATAATACTGGCGAAACTGAAGTTATCGAAGATTACACAGTAGATACTACAACTCCTTTAGATCAAAATGATACTTATGTTACTGTCTCAGTTGGTTCAGTAAGCGTTAATGTACCAATTTCTGTATATGGATTAAATGTCCAAGAAGCCGGCGAATATAAACATGAAGCTGAGCACGTCGATACTAGTCATTTAGTCCCAGACTGGGACGGTGGATTTATTGAAAATTCAGGAAGCGTTTCATCTAATGGTCAAAATTTAGGCCACATTGCCGGTGGATACATTGAAATCCCATTTGTAACTAATAAAGTTTATAACTTAAAAGTTGATATCTTAATTGCTTTCCCTACCCCAGTTATGGCAAGCGATAAAATTGATACTTTAGCCATTGATGGTAAAGTGATTGAATTCGAAGATGTTGCTTTAGATGCCGCGGAAGGAAATCAATATTGGAATTATCAAACCGTTACAATCTCTAAAGATAGTTTAGCTGCTGGTGAACATACATTTAGATTGACCCTCAAAGGCGGCGGAAACTATGACTATTTCAACTTTATCTTTACTGAATAATTATTAGAAAGGTTAATTTATGAAAAGAACAACGACAGTAGTTTCGCTGTCCGTAATGCTCTTTCTCGCCTCTGCTTTGGCGATTGGTAACTCAATCGCCTTTAGCTATGGTGGAATTCTCGATTCATTCTTCTCTTCAGGAAACAATAATAGCAATACCGACAAAGTCGATGAGGCTTTAACTGAAGGAAAGGATCTAGCTCAAGAAATTACGGAACAAGGCGATGTCTTACTTAAGAATAATGGAACATTACCTTTAGATTCATCTCAAGATTTAAGAGTCAACATCTTTGGTTGGGGAGGATCTGATAATGGATTCCTCTACCAAGGTGGAGGTTCTTCAGAAGGTGGATATTCCGCGGATAGAATCTCTTTATACGATGCTTTTAGACAAAGTGGATTCGATATCAATGAAAATCTAGCTAATGCGTATAATGCTTTATCCTATCGTAGAGAAGGTGGACCTGACCAAAATAGACACGATATTTATTATAGAACCTATGAGCCAGGACAAGATTTCTATGATGATAATTTGAAAGATGCCTTAAACTTCTCAGATACCGCGGTTGTGGTCTTATCTAGAAGAGCAACTGAAGGTGATGATTTACCTAAGGTTAGCTATGATGAATCAGGTAACGCAGATGAAACAAGAAACTATCTTTCTTTAACTGCTAAAGAAGAGTTAATGATGGATGTAATCACTGAAAACTTTGAAAACGTTATCGTTTTAATTAATTCATCGGCTCCAATGGAGATGGGATTCTTAGATAACGATAAAGTCGACGCGGCTATGTATATCGGTTATCCAGGATATTATGGTGCTGTTGCAGTTCCAAAAATCCTTTCCGGCGCGGTTAATCCATCTGGTCATTTAACTGATACAGCAGCTTATGAGCTTGAATCAGCTCCTAGCTATTTAAATTCAGGTCCTGATGCTTCAATAGTTTACGGAGGTAGAGGTGGCCGTTATAAAGACTATGCAGAAGATATCTATGTAGGTTATAAATGGTATGAAACAGCAGATGCTGAAGGATACTTTGATAACGAAACAAGAGATTCCTATGGTAAACAATTAACAGGATATGATGCTGTAGTCCAATTCCCTCTTGGATTTGGTTTATCATATACTACATTTGATTGGACTCTTGATGCGATTACTGTTAAAAACGATACAAAGACTGTTGATATCTCTAAAGATAGAAACTATCAATTAAAAGAAACTGACGTCTTAACTTTCCAAGTTTGGGTGGAAAATACTGGCGATGTTCCAGGAAGAGATGTCGTTCAAATTTATTCTAACCCTCCTTATACTCCAGGTGGAATTGAAAAAGCAGCTCAAAACTTAGTAGCTTTTGAAAAGACTGGCTTATTACCTCCTGGTGAAGGACAACAACTTCAATTAGAAGTTAAAGTTACTGATTTAGCTTCTTACGATACTTACGATAAGAATAACAATGCGTTCATGGGCTATGAATTAGATGAAGGTGCTTATACTTTCTCTATTAGAACTGACGCGCATACTGTTAAAGTCGATAGCGATCCATTAAACGGCGGAGACATGAATTATACATTCTATGTTCCAACCGGCGGATATCAAATCGAAAATGATCCAGTAACTAATTATCCAGTTGAAAATCGTTTCACAAATTACACGAATAATGAATCTGGGGCTAGCTCAACCTCTCAAGAAACTCAAAATTATTATAATGTTTCTATCGATGGTCACGATTCTAACCCAGCATATGATCAAGATATCACTTATTTAACTAGAGAAGACTTTGAAGGAACTTTCCCTTCACAAAGAACTGAAACTAGAATTATGTCTGATGAGATGTACAATAATGTCTTCTTAGTACATGCTCCATTTAATAATTCTGCCGATGAAATGCCAGCAACTGGTAAGACATTTGAAAAAACAATTACAATTGATGATGTTCGTGGATTAGATTATGATGATTCTTTATGGGATGATTTAATCTCTCAATTAACAGTTGAAGAATTACAATATCTTTCCGCGCAGGGTGGATTTGGTACTTACGCGATTACTAGAATTAATAAAGGCCACTGCGTTGACTCTGATGGAGGAACTGGCTTCACAAACGGAGTTGTTACTTCTGGTGGATTACACGCGATTAAATATCCAGCAGCTAACATTTTAGCGTCAACATGGGATGTTGATGAAGCTTATAAATGGGGACACGCGATTGGAACCGAAGGTCAAGCTTTAGGTATCCAAGGTTGGTATGCTCCTGGATGTAACGTTCATAGATCTCCTTTAGGTGGTAGAAATTTTGAATACTTCTCAGAAGATGGATTCATGTGTGGTAAATTCGTTGCTAACACAGTTAAAGCATGTACTGAAAACGCTGTTTATGCCTATATGAAACACTTTGCCGCGAACGATACTGATGAAGGTAGAAACGGTCAATTCATCTATATGACTGAACAATCTTTAAGAGAAATTTGGGCAAAACCAGGTGAAGTTGCCACGAAAGAAGGTAAAGCAAATGCGATGATGGTTTCAGTTGATAGAATTGGAGCAACTAGAGCAACTGGAAGCTATGCTTTATTAACCGACTTATTAAGAAATGAATGGGGCTTTAGAGGAAGCACGATCACTGACTACTATCAAGGTGGTAATGTTAACGATCTTGATGAAGGAATTAGAGTTGGTAATGACTTAGCCTTAATGCCAAACGGTGGAAGAAACTTATTCGATGATTGGCAAAATCCATCCGCGACATCAGTTATAGCCTTACAAAATGCCGCGCATAATATTCTCTATACCTATGCTGATACTCTTGAGAGAACTGCAAACTTCTCAGGCGTTGATTTAGGTGATGAAATCGGTAACAGAGAAAATGATACTTCTGGTAGATGGTGGAGATATCTCCTCTACTCAATTGATGCAGTAGTTGGAGTTGGATTCGCCGGATGGGCAACTGCCTGTATCTACTTAACTTGGTTTAAAAGCAAGAAGAGAAGAGAGGAGGACTAATTATGAAATCTTTAGGAGAAAACATTAAATTAGCCATTCTCGAAGGTTGTTCGATAATCTCTGGAATTCTTGCCTTAATCTTCGTGTTTATTCCTGCTTACTTTGAAGATGGACGCGCGGATATGACAACATTCCAAATTATGTTAGGCGATGATAGATTAGATGGATCACCATTGATTGTTCTTGGCTTCGTATGCTTGATTCTTGGAATTATCGCTTCAGGAGTTTTACTTGCATTGCTTCTTCTTAAAAAGAGCAATCCTCTCACGACGACATTAATTTCAATTGGAAGTATTGTCTTAACCTTAATTGGAGGAGTAATCCTTACTTGTTCAATCTTTATTGTTGGACTTGATACTCTCAACAGCGAACTTGGATTAGTTCAAGGAAGCTGGGGCTTTAGAGCTGGGTTCTTCTTGATTCCTATCTTTAGTCTCATATCAATTGGATTATCATATCCTTCAGCTATGATTATTCTTCATCATCAAGATTTACGTGATGCAGGAAAGTTAGAATCACAAGCTAATTAAATAATTAAATTAAAAAGAGCTATTATTAACCATTGGCTATAAGTAGCTCTTTTTTTCTTAAAATATATTTTGCTTAACTTATCCTACAAGATAGGTATTAAGATTCGTGTAGATTACTTTATAAAGGAATGAATAATTTAAAGCTAGGATAATAGCAAAAGAAGTGAGAACATATTTGTTTTTCTTATAGTTAAGAATAATCAAAACAATATCTAATACCATTAAAAACAAAATTATAGAGGAGCAAACTAATGAAATCGTTCCAATAGGAATTCTTATAAAATTTTCGATTTTTTAGTTGTAAAATACGTATTCAGTATCATAAAAATACCAAGGTTTAGGACCTCTAAAACCATTGTAATATCTAATAGGTAATGTTAATAACAAAATTGGAATAAGAGATATTATGATAAGTACTATATAGGCTATTAATTGATTTCTATTTAATCTTTTCAAAACTTCCATACCATCCTCCTTAGAATATTACCCATACCACGAACGTGAAGATGAATATTGATAGATTCGTTATATAAAAAGAGTATGGTAATCCCTTTTTTCTAATTGATTGAATAATTAAAGAACTTAATCCAAGGACACCTACTAAACTTAAACTAATTAAGGTAACGTTATTTTTAAAAATAAATAAAGGTATCTGAGGTACAAGATGAAGATAAATGTATAAATAGGAATAAGTTTGATTTGGATCGCCGAAAGAAGACTCCCTAAAAGGGATGTGGAGATAGATAATATACGAGATAAAGAAAATTAATTCTAAAATGGAAAGATAATTAATCTTTAAATAATCTAAAAACTTTTTAATAATAATATCCTCCTGTTTTTCTTCTTTATAATACTAAAATAAAAATAACGAAAGATAATGTAAAGAAAAAAGTAAAATAGCAATTAAAAATATAATAATTGCAAGATATAGTAAATAGTATCTTTGGAAGTTTAATTGCTTAAAATAAATCAAAAAATATCGATGATTTTATTCAAAAGACATATGATTATTTTAAAAAGAAATTAACTCCTTTTGACCATGAAGAATTACCTTTATATAAGCAAATTTATAAACGCGAAAAAGAAATAATAGATATCATTAAACAAGTAAGCAAATCATCAAGAGATTATTATGTTTATAGCGATCATGTATATCGATCAATAAAATATTCTCCTGTTGATGGAGTTATCTCATTTATTGATGAATACCAAAAATCAGAATCTTTTTCTCTCCCTAATTGGGATTCATATCTTGATAATTACATCATTAATTATCTAATTAAATGCAACCTTGATTATAGAATATTTGTCTATTCAAAAGATGAGCTTGATAAATATCGTATCGTTAATTTAAAAGAAGAATTAGAATTAATTTAATCACGGTTTTTGCGGTAAATAATTTAATTAAGGCTAATCTTAAAAAGTGACTATATCACTAGATGGAATGAAGAAATTATGGTAAAATTCAAAATCAAGGACAAGGATTTTTCATGATTAAAGTAGCAATAATTGAAGATGAAAAAAATGAACAAGAACACATCAAACAACTCTTAAATTCAAACGGGGGGGGGTATCACTACCTTCTTTCGTTCTTCGATAACGGAAATCAATTCTTCTTTGATTTTCAATATGGTCTCTTTGATTTAATTTTGATGGATATCGATCTAAAAGATCGAGAGAATGGAATTCAAATATCGATGCGACTACGCGAAATTGATCCAGATGTTTGCTTAGTATTTATTACTAATTTAGCCCAATATGCGATTCAAGGATATCGTGTTAATGCTTTTGATTATATCGTTAAACCGATTAATGAATATGATTTTAATCAGAGAATTGCCTCAATCAGCAAAATGATTGAAGAGAGGAAAAAAGAAAAAATATTAATCTCTAATGATGGGGCTAAAGTCGCTATAGCGATTAAAGATATCTATTATGTTGAGGTTGCTAATCATTCTTTGATCTATCATACTTCAAAAGGTGATTTTAAAACTTATGGATCTTTAAAAGAGGTAGTTAAAGATTTTAAAGATAGAAACTTTTCTTTATGTAATTCTTGCTTTTTAGTCAACCTTGAATACGTGGAACGAATTCAAGGATTCTCAGTTTTTGTAAAAGGACATGAACTTTTAATCTCTCATCCTAAAAAGAAGAGTTTTTTAGAGAGTTTAAATATCTTTTTAGGTAAGTGATTATGGATAAATTATACCCAATTAACGGATTGTTCTTTTATCGATTAATTTTCATGGCTCTTTTGATCTTAGGTGAGGCTATCTTTTGTTATAAATTAGCTAAAAAAGATCATTTTGCTATTAGATTAACTATAGGAATAATCGCTTGCTTCATATTTGCTTTAGCTTTCCCTATTCCAACATCTAATGATTTTTATTCGATGATGATGTTCTTTTGTATGTTTGCTTTTACTTATCTAGTTAGCTTATTTTTATTTAAAGCTGATAAGATGATGATTCTATTTTGTTTGATATGTGGATACACAATTGAGCATATCGCTTATGAATTATATCTTTGCTTAACTTCTTTTATAGTTGCAGGTGATTCTAAGTTTGGAGGCTTATATAACTACGATAGTTTAAAATTATTTGATGGAAATTTAGATTTAGTTCTTTGGATTGTTTCCTATATCAATATCTATTGGATTATGTTAGTTACCTTCGCGCATAAGATAGAAAAAGGAAGAGTCTTTGAAAAATTAGGAGGAGGAAGAGCTTTAGCTATTGGAACCTTCTTTATAATCATCGATATCGTAATCAACAGCGTGGTGTCTTTCTATTCATCAATTCATTATGAGAGAATCTTTGTTGGTCTCGTCGCTTTAGTGAATATGATTTGCTGTGTCATCGGGATATCGTTTATCTTTGAAATGTATTATTTAGGAAACATGAGACGAGAGTATTCAATCATTAGAGAGATTAGAAATGCTGAAAAAGATCAATATCAATTATCTAAAGAAACCATCGATATGATTAATATTAAATGCCATGATTTTAGGCATCAAATCGTCAAATTTGGTAAAGAACAAAATATTAATGATGAAGCGATTAAGAGTATAAATAATTTGATTGATATCTATGATTCATCAATTAAAACCACGAATAATGCATTGAACGTCATTCTTTCTGAAAAATCATTAATTTGTTTAAAATATGATATCGTCTTTTCATGCATTGTTAATGGAGACTTATTATCTTTTATGCAAGAAGAAGATATTTATTCTCTCTTTGGAAATATTTTAGATAATGCAATTGACGCGGTTAAAGATTTAAAAAAAGAACAGAAGACCATTAGATTAAAAATTAAATCGGTAGGTAATATAATCTCAATTTCTTCAAAGAATTTCTATGACCAAGAATTAACTATTGAAAATGGCTTACCTAAATCGAATAAAGGTGATTCTAACTATCATGGATTCGGTTTAAAATCAGTAAGATCAATCGCTGAAAAATATAATGGAAGCATGAATATTACTACAGAAAATAATGTCTTTGAAATCACCTTGATGTTTATTCAAGATGATATTAATAAATCTAATTGATTCTATTGTTAATAAATTAAAAATGATGGAGTAATCCATCATTTTTAGGTTTTATAGGGAAGAATTTAGTGCTTAGGATATTTTTTATAATATTCTTTAAGCAATTTATTACCATTCATCTTAGAGCAGCAACAGCTTATAGATTCGCCTTTTTTCTTCTTGCTAATAAGATGATAGATAACTAGTGAGACAATTAATGCTGTGATGATGATAATTAATATATCAATTAATTGCATATTAACCTCGATTCAATGTTAGTCTAGAGGAAGATATTTTCTTGTTATATAGATATATTCCAAGAATAATCAAGGCTATAGCGCCTACCCAAATAAAGGAAGTCCACCACCAAGAACCAACTGTATAGATAAGTGAAGAAACAATATAAGATACGATAAGCCAGAAAGCGATCGTGTATTTTAAAGTTCCTTTCTTAAGTTCTGCTTTAGCAGTTGCCACCGCGGCAAAGCAAGGAATTGTTAGCATATTGAAAGCAATGAAGGAGATGAGAGCAGGAATAGTTATGTTTGTAGCCTGTACCATTGCGACAACTTCGTTAACTCCCTCTCCTTCTGCACTTCCTAATGCGACTCCAACCACCGCTGCTAACATGCCAAATGTTGCAATTACGTTTTCTTTAGCAATTAATCCGGTTATAGCCCCAACTGCGAAGACCCAACCAAAGGCTGCAAGCTGAGAACCAAATCCTAGAGGAGTGAATAATGGTTGAATTAATTTTCCAATTCCCGCGAGAATTGAATCATCAGTAGTCAATGTTCCTAAGAACTGTAATGTTTCAGGATCATATTCTATATACTTCCAATCAAAGGTAAATGATTGTAAGAACCAAATGACAATCGTAGAAATCAAGATGATCGTGAAGGCTTTTTCAATAAAGTGTTTTAATTTATCCCATAAGTGAATCATCAATGATTTAAATTGAGGTAAGTGATAGTTAGGTAACTCCATAATAAATGGAGCGACCTCACCTTTTAAGGTGGTTTGTTTCATGACAATTAAAGCAACAATGGCAGTTACCATACCAAGCAAATACATGCTTAAGGTGATTAAATCAGCATTTCCGACACCTAAAGTTATGATAATTGCCCCTGTACATGCTGTTAGAATCGGTAGTTTTGCTCCACATGAGAAGAAAGGAATAACTCTAATGGTCGCGATTTTTTCTTTTTCATCTGATAGAGTTCTTGTATTTATCATCGCAGGGACCGAGCAACCAAAGCCCATGATCATTGGCATGAAGGCTCTGCCTGAAACCCCAAATTTTCTAAATATTCTATCGAGAATAAAGGCAACTCTAGCCATGTAGCCTGTATCTTCTAAGATCGAGAAGAATAAGAATAACAATAAGATTTGAGGAACAAAGCTTAACACCGAGAATAAGCCACCTAATATTCCATCGCATACCAACGCTACTCCCCAGTTAGACGCATTCATAGAAGTTAATAAATCGCCAACTAAGGAATTTATCCAATCTGTAAAACAGATGACTAGATTTTGTAGGATAACTCCAATAGAATTAATTCCTCCTTCAGTGAAGAATAATCCTTTAAAAGGAGTTCCTGCAAAGTTAGTAGGGAAACTTACTCCCATCGCGTTCAAATAAAGAAAATCTTCTGCGAATGTAAGATGGAATATAACAAACAAAATCGCGATAAATATTGGAATTCCTAACCATTTATTGGTCAAGACTTTATCAATCTTATCTGATTTAGATAGCTTCTTTTTATTAGGATCTTTCTTTGAGTAGACGTTAGATAAATTAGAAGTAATATATTTATATCTTTCATCCGCGACCATCGCTTCTAAATCTTGAGAAGATAGATGTTCATCGTTATATTCTTTAACAAATTTATAAACATCAGGATGTTTATTAGTTTCAAGCTCATCATTTTCAATGATTTTTAAGGCATGAAATAATGGATTAGGAATATCTTGTTTCTTTAAAGATTCTGTAACCTCATTTATTAAATTCTTTAAAGGTGAATCTTTTAAGATGGTCATTCCTTCTCTTTTCTTCTTAGCAAAATCAATTGCCCTATCCATTAAAAGAGAAATATTTTCTTCCTTTAACGCGGATATTTCAACCACGGGAACCCGTAATTTATTTTCTAATTCGCGAACATTAATAGAATCGCCTTCTTTATTAACTTCATCTATCATATTTAAGGCAATTACAACAGGTAAATCCATCTCTAATAGTTGAGAAGTTAAATAAAGATTTCTTTCTAGATTTGTCGCATCGACAATATTGATTATTAAATCGATCTTTTCATCAATTAAGGCATTTCTAGAAATAACTTCTTCTGAAGTATAAGGAGATAAAGAGTAGATTCCAGGAAGATCTAGAATATAAACTTCTTCCTTAGTCACCTTATTCTTATAAATTCCATCTTTTTTTTCAACAGTAACTCCTGGCCAGTTACCAACATGGGCTGTTGAGCCAGTTAGAACATTAAATAAGGTAGTTTTTCCTGAATTAGGATTCCCCGCGAGGGCAAAACGCATTCTTTCTCTTTGAGCCATATTATCCCTCCAATTCCACTTCTACAAACTTAGCTTCACTTTTTCTTAAAGTTAGGCTATAGTTTCTGATTTTAACTTCTAAAGGGTCATTTAACGGAGCCTTTTTAACTAAAACAAGCTTTGCTCCAGGAGTAACTCCCATATCAAAAAGCCTCCTTCTTATTTTCCCTTCACCATAAATCTTTTTAATAGTACCTTGTTCTCCAATTTCAAATTCATCTAATAATTTAATCATTTAAAATCCTTCTTTCGTTTTAACGTAGATTTTACTAGCTATATCCTTACTAAGAGCCAGTCTTCCATTTTTAATTAGCAAGATGACATTTCCCTTAGATGATTCTAAAAGTGTAAGCTGCTGGTCAGGAATGATCCCTAAATTCTCTAGATGCTTCTTAAGCTTCCCTTCAGATTGCACTTTGATAATAGTTAGAGGAACACCGATAGGTGCAAATATTAATGGCATATATACCTCCCGTTAGTTATAACTAACATCATTATATTTAACGGAAATGCCTTGTCAACAAAAAAGTTAGATAGAACTAACATTTGATTAAAATAAAGTTTTCTGATCCAGCCTATCTTAATTATTAATAATGTTAGGCAACAAAATAGATAAGGAAAATATTTGATTCAATCTTTACATGCATATTATGTAATAGCTTACAAGATAAATGATGAATATTATTTGCTTCTTAAATAATGGTAGTAACCATCTTTCTCTTCGATAAATTTAAAGCCTTTAATTTTATATTTATTACCATTAGCTAAAAGAAAAATATCTTTCAAACTTGAAATCTTTTTATAAATATTATGACTGTTTAAAACAGATCTTGTCTCCATTCCTAACAAATCTTTAGATGCTGACGGGGATATTTTAATAAAGATGAAAGTAATTATTTTCATAAAAAATAATTTTAGCTTAGATGGTTTATAATTTGAAGAAACAGCTAAAGGGACGAATGTTTGCTCTAATAAAGAAGAAACTTGCTTAAAAGTTAATTTTGCTTTTTTAGAATAATGTTTTAAGGCTTTTCTTTGCAATATATTAGGATTATCTAAAACTAATTTAGATAATGACAAAGTAAAATTAAGATTATTTGATTCTTGTTCCTCTTCTAACATCTTTTCATAAATTCTTTTTTCAAGCGCGTTGTAATCATTAAAGATGATTGCTTCATATGATTTAGATAAATAAATTGAATCTATTTGTTTGTTAGTATTTAGAAAATTTAAATCCAGACTCTTACCATCTAAAGGAAAGATAATTTCCTTTAAAGATGGACAATTTTCAATTAAGCATCTAATCGGTTTATTTACAATGCAGGAAGAATAATCAGCCTTAATTAAATTAGGTAGGTTTTCTAGCAGGATAAAGCAATCTTCGTTTCCTTCATCATTTTTAAAATAATTAGATGGAAAGATGATGTTTTCAATTTTAGAATTTTCAAAATGATCTAAATATCCATCAAAATTATCATTTAATATGAGAGTTTTTAAATTTTCTTTATTTGAGCATCCAACAACATTGACATCAGGTAAAAATAGCCAATTATAATTCTGATCAAAATAATTATTGTTCATCTTAGAAATAGTGTTGTTAACATATATTGTTTTAAGCTTTGGCTTATTAAAATCACCGATGAAATCGGATTCAAGATTAGAAACATTTCTTAAATCTAGAATTCTAAGATTCTTGCATCCTAAAAAGACATTTGAATAGATATGTTTACAAGATTTAGGAATATTAATTTCCTTTAAAGAAAAGCAGTTAAGAAAAGTATAGCCATTAGAATCAGATTCTATCTTTTCATGCCCACCTATAGATTCTATAGTCTCAGGAAGATAGATAGTTTCTAAAAAGGTCATATTAGCAAAAGCCATAGGGCCAAGAGCAATAACTTTATATTTTTTATCCTCAATAGTTAAATAAGGAGGAACATTTATTTTATAAGCAAAAGGATCTTTATAACCGCTTATGATGAGAGAATCTTCAATAATTTTAACCATGAAAGGATTCTCTTTTTTCATCGCGCGTAAAGCTTTTATTTTTTCTTCATAAGATGATGCGCCTAGAAGATAGGTTATTTCATTTGCAAATACTTTTTTATATAGCTTCTTTGCTTCGTTTGGTAAAGATAAAGATTCGCTTAATATTTCCCCTGATACTGTTAAATTATTAATCTTTCCGTAATTAATCGAAAAATATGATTTATGAGAAAGGTCTACTCTTTTCATAAGTCTATAAAGGAAAGGATCATTCAATGAATCTTCGTTTAAATATATAATTGCTCCTATACAATCATAATCATCAATTTTTTCTAAAATGAAATCTTGATAATCTTTGCTAGAGTCAATCTTTTTATCGTAGAAAACAGAAATATTTTCTGATAGATAGATTAAAACATCAATCAAGGCTTCCTTATATAAAGAGGTAGGATAGTAAATTAAATAATATCCTTGATCTATAAGAGGCTCAGGAATCAGCTTTTTTATATCATCATTAATTTCTTTAGATTGTAAAATTTGGTTAATCTTTTCTTTAGTATCCATATTATTTATTCTCTATTCTTATAAATTTATGATAGTTAGTTAAATCAGATTCAACCCGTTTAAAAGCTGAACTAACTTTGATTTTTTGGCTTGTTAAATAGATAGTATCTAACGTAGGAATAACTTCATCAATATAGGTTAGTCTCTTGCTGTTTTTAATTTTATTTTCAATAACTATAAGTTTCTTTGTATTAATAATTGCTGTTTTAAGATTTAGACAATCATTAAAAGAACTAGATGACAAATGAATCTCTTTAGGATGCTTTAGTTCAATTTTTTGAAGGCTGCTACAACCATAAAAAGCATCTTTATCTATCAAAGAAACATCATTTAATACTAAGCTTTCAAGGCTCTTTAAATTTGAAAATGCCTCGGTTTCTATAGTTAGATTTTTTGCTTCGTCGATAATGTTTTTTATCTTTATACAATTTTTAAAGGCTTGGGGATAGATGCATTTTAATCCATTTGGTAAATTGATTGATTCTAAACTTTTACAATTATAGAACGCGCGATATCTAATGGAATAGCAGTTATCAGGTATGGTGAAATTAATCAAATTTTGGCAGTTAGCTAGAGCCTCATCTTGAATTATTTCTAAACTGTTAACGATAATAGTTTTTAAATTAGGAGAATCTTTAAAAAGAAAGAAAGCATCGTCCCCTTTTTCAAATTCAATAGTTTCAAGATATTCACTTTTACCGATTAGGGATACATTATTAGGCACGAATAGATATTTTAAGTTGATGCAGTTATTAAACGCGGACATTTCTATTCTCCCGTTTTCCGTCTTAGCTAGATTTACTTTAGTTAAATTAACGCAGTTATAGAAGGCGTAGTCTTGAATGTATTTCCAGTTTATAGGCAAGCTAATTTCTTCAAGAAAACGAAAATTAGCAAACGAACCAACTCCAATTCCTGAAACAGGTTTTGTCTCACCTTTAATTTTAATATTTTGAGGTATAGAAACCTTTTTGATTGATATATCTCGACAATAAGATAATAAATATTCATTATTTTCATCGCCCATAGAATCATCTTTTGAGTATTTAAATAATTTTGGAGAAGGAATATTTTTGATTTGCTCCTTAATCTCATCAAGCGAAGTATTTGAAATCTCCAAAAGGACTTTTGATTTAATTGATAATATTGATTTTAAAAATATTTTTTCATCTAAAGAAATATTTAAAGAATTATATATTTCATCGGTGACCTCAGCTTCTTTTAAAAGCTTTGGGGAGATATCTTTATTATTAGAAAAGAAGCTATCGATAACTATAAAAAATGGTTCAATATCAGGTAATGAGATGATTAATGATGACTTTTTATATTTTGAGGATAAATTGTATTCCTTATTTAAGGAATCAGAATGCAAGCAGTTTTTACTTACAAAATAAATTATTCCTTTGCACGAAAAAGAATAAACCTTCTTTTTTACAAATTTAATCCAACTTTCTCCGTTTTCTAAGCCCCTGTCATACCAAAGATTAATTCCTGATTCGAGAAGCTTTAAGATGTAAGGAAAGACCACTTTATAATCTTTATGAGAATAGGAAATAAAATAATAGCCTTCATCGCTGTTAGGATCTGGCATGATTCCTTGCTTTTGGACTTCTTCTAATGATTTAGAATTTAGAATGAAATTAATTTTATCTTGTAATGTATCCATCTTTTTAAGTAATTATATCCCATATTTTTTAGTTAAAATAAGTCACTTTTATTAAAAGAGAAAAAGAAATGAAGAGAATTTAAATCATATAAAGATTCTAATGATAAGATATAACGATTAAATTCCATCATAGAAGCAAATGTTTTAATTGGATTTTCGCTTGTTTTAGAAATATCGATAGAATCATTATTTATCTTTATTAGAAGTCGTTCATCACCTATTTGATAAACATAAGTTTTGTTTTCAAAAGTCATGATATTTTTATTGATTGAGAAGAGAAATTTTAAAAATTCAATCTCATCATAGACTTTAATTAATAAATCATCTTGAAGAGAGATATTCTCACTTAATAATGAAAATTTATAAAATAAATCACGATCTAAAGAAGAGACTGATATTGTTAATTCTTTATTAAAATAATTAAATATAGATTTAATAATTAAAGGTAATTTATCTATATCAAATATAACAAATTCATCAATATTATCTAAATGTTCTTTTTTGGTGAAGTAGCCATAGACTTTATCATTTTGCTTTAAAATATAAGGTTTTCTTCTCCCACCTATTAATGATTTATAGAAATCATCTTTAGTTTTAAGCTTATATAAATCCTGCTTTAAATATTGAGAATATAAAGCTTCAATATCATCATCTGATTCCTGTAATTCAAGGCATGAAATCTCGGTTTTTAAAGGTAATCTTTTATTTAGAATCGTGAAATTATAATCATAACCAACTTTTTCATAACCAAAGTGATTATATCTTGTTCTATCTCCAGTTAAGATAGAGAAAATAACCTTCTGAGAAACATTCTCAGAGTTAATATTTTTCATCAATAAAGACATATAGCCCCGATTTTGATATTCTTTTAAAGTCGCGATTGAGCCAACAAAAGAAACTAGATAAGGTTTATCTAGATTAATCTCTTTTAAAATATTCCCTCCGACTGAGACCATTTTTTGATCTTCAATGATGCAGAAGTGAGATGGAGAATAGTCAATTTTAGAACTATAGATTTTAGCCATATTGATTCTAAAATCAAATTCAGGATATCTTACTTCTTTAAACGCGGAGTTCGCGCAGGAGAGGATTTGATTTAGTTCTCCTTTTTTACATTTTCTTATGTTCATTATAGGCGTCCTCATATATCTTTAATAATTTTTTACTTCCGCTGATGAAGCCATCAGGGCTTCTAATAATAGTTACTTCATGATTGAATAACTCATTTATTTTAGGTAAATCTCTTAAAATAGCAAACATTTTAACATGCGTGTTATCTACAAGATCACTTATGTATTTTTTAAGCTCATCGTCTTGAAAATTATTAAGCTTATTGTATTCATCTAATCCAATTAAGCAAATGTTATAATCATCTTTTTCGATTCGAACCTGGGAAAGAATCTCTTTATTATTCCTAAATAAGTTTATCTTCTTATAAAGAACGTCATCATCTACTTTCTTTAAGATGGTAAATTCGCTGCTTTTTTCAATTAAACTTAAATCAATTTTAGTTTTATTCTTGAATTCAAAGGATAAGCTTTTAACGTTTTGTTTATTAAACTTGGTATGGAAATCGTTAATGGTTAATAGCTTAATATCATCAAATTGATCGATATATTTAATAGTTAAACCTGGATAGGAAGATAAGAATAAATAATTTTTATAAGTGATTTTAGTTAAATCTAATTCCCCAAAATCGATATTTTGAATTGATTCCATGTCAGCAAAAGCGTAGGAACCGATCTCTTTAATTGAAGAATTTAATTTAACGTTATTGATAAATTGACATGTAGAAAGAGAGTCTCCTCCAATTATTGAGACCATCGGATCGATAACGATGTCTCCTTTGATTCCAGGAGGCATTCTAAATAAGGTAATCGATGATGAATCTTTAGAATACAATATTCCATCTTTCGTGAAGTATTTAGGATTGTTTTCAATAAAATACTTCGTTAATATTGGGCAAAAATCTGTGAAGTCAGATGAGATATCTTCAATTTCATCCGGTAAGATTAATTCTTCAATATTTTGATTATAGGCTAATGAATGATCTTTAATTTCCTTTATTTCTTTAGGCAAGATCACTCTTCCTTTTAAAGCAGGGACTCCAATATTTAAAATTAATTTATTGTTTGGACCTTTTGAACAAAGCAGCTGATTATTTAATAATGAGACAAAGTTTTCATTATTTTTAGCTATCTTTATTTCTTTTAATTCATTACAGAATCTAAATAATGGATGGTTAAAAACTTTATAGTTATTTCCTATATAGATAGTTTCTAAATTTGGACAGGAGATAAAACAAAATGCTGAAATCTTTAATTCATCCGTTGAGGAAATTAAATATGCTTTCTTTAATCGAGTCATCTTAGAAAATGACGCGTGAGATATATATTCACATGAAGCAGGGATTTTAATTATTTCTATATTCTCACATGAGGCAAAAGCCATCTCAGGAATATAATATAGCTGTAAATTAGTTAAAATTTCATTTTGAATTTCTTCTTCTCGATATAGAGATAATTTATAAATTAATAAAGTTAAATTTGGATAAGTATTTTGATTTATTAAATTTTTATCAAAGTTTTGTTGGTTACCATTAATTAAGTCAAAAAATAAATCATCTTTGCTTAATAGTTTTAATAAAGAATATTTTTCTAAGATATTTGAAGAAAAGTCATCTAATTCGTTTAATTTATCTACCCAATTTATTTTTTTATCTACGATAGAATTTATTTCTTCTTTAACATATTTATAGAGAAGATAAGTTTTAATTTCGTCGACTATATAGTATTCGTCTCCATCGTTTTGTAAGACTCCATAGGTCACTAGAAGATCTTTAAATAATAAGTTAGATATTTGTCCATATTCGCTTTTATACGCGCATTTACCGAGGGTTTTAAACTCTTCTAATAATTCTTTTTTGATTAAAGAGCTGATATCTAAATATTTATTATTAAATAAGGATGAAATTTGATTAATTAAAGATATTTCTCCTCCTGATTCTAAAAGAAGGGAGAAGATTTCTAATTCATTTTGAACTAATATTTCTTTTAAGAAAGATTCATTGTTATTAAGTAATTTAATTAACAAATTAATCTTAGAATAAGATGAGAAAAATTTAAAAAACCTATCATCTTCCGTTAGATTATTGATTTGATTAATGATATTTGGTGATACTTTACAAAATTTTAAATAGGCGAGAATTTTATTTTTATTAAGAGATAATATCTCCGCGTATGTTTCTTCCATTTTCTTAGAAATATCTAGGGCTAAAGACTTATTTACATATCTTTTTCTTGAGAAAAATACGATTTCAAAACTAGATTTTAAATCGTCTATCTCATTTAAAATTATCTGTTTAAGATTACTAGCTACATAATCAAAATTATCTAATAACAAACATATTTTTTGATGATAGGAAGAATAGGTAGCTAAATCATCAAAGTTAAATCCGATGGTGTTAGGAAAGTTTAATGAAAAAGCGTTTTGAATAAGATTTTCGTCACTTGAGGATAATGAAGCAATCTTGCTTAAATCAATATAGAGAGAATATTGATTATTCAAATAATAATTAATTAAAAGATATGAGGTTCCTGAACCTTCTGATCCAAAGATATTAATTGGGAAATTATGATTGATTAATTTTTCTAATGACGATGAATTCTCATCTGAAAGATAAACTTGATCCTTATCATCTTTTAAATCAGGTAAAGACGAAGTCATAATCTCTTTTTTAAAGAAGAAAGATTTAAAATAGATATGATTGATTATTAAGCATGATGAGGTGACTTGATATAGATAATAATTATTTTGATTAATTGATTTAATTAAGATATTTAAAAAGTATTTAAACCCGTTAATTAAATCATATGTTTCATAATAAATTTTATTAATATCAGAAGAATTATTATAGATATCATTTAATTTTTCGTTGATGTATATAACGGTTTGATTGATAAATTCTTGATTATCTTTAGTTTTATAATGAGTTAAAAGATGGTCTTTTAAAACTGAATTAACATTAAGAGAAGAAGGAAGAGAAAGTAAATAAGAATCACTTCGATATCCCATCAAATCGTTTAAGATATTTTTTATAAATATAGAATTAGCTTCTAAGTTTAAGTTATTTGAAAAAGGCTCATCGTTAATAAAGGCAAAACTTTTCGTTCTTGGATCGATAAATAAGGTCGAAAAATCAGCTTTAGATGATAGATATTCATTTTGATCTTGCTTAGCTAAAAGATAAGAAAGCAAATTGATAAATAAAGATAGAAAATTTTCATAGCTAGGAACTAGAGATCCTTTTCCAATATAATTTAAAAATGGAATTCCATTATTTTCATTAACATCAGAAAAAGTAGTTAATTTACAAGACGGAAAATCATCATGAGAAGTGACGATTTCTATAAACTCATCATAGCTCATAGCCACTTGAATCTTAGAAAATTTCTCAGCGAGGCTGAGATTATGAGTTAACTTATCTAAATCGATAACATAGATTTTTTTCTTACGATCAGTTGCATCATCATATTCTTTTTGACAATATTCAGAATAGCGATAGTTATTGCTGACAAAAGCGATGAAAATCGTGCATGAAGCAATCGCGCAACGGATGTGCGCGTCCCAAAAGTCTCCAGATTTTAAATCTTTTTTATCATAAAAATATAGATATCTCTTTTCTTTTAAATAGTTCACATATGGTTCGACTAATAGATAGTCTTTATGTGAGTAAGATATAAATATAGACCCCATGCCTAAATATTATCATTTTTAAACTAATGATTGTATTAAAGTTAAAAAAAACCTGATTTTGATTATTCTTTGCTGACTGAATAAGGATCAACAAACTGAAAAGTTAAACAGTCTGAATACTTTTTAGCAATTTCAATTTTGCTATCATCATCGATAGTCCAAGATAAAGTTAATCTTTTATTTATTGATTTTTGATATTTAGGCTTCTTTAAAAGCTCGACATCTAAGTCAACACCTTCAAAAAAGTGACGGAAAATATATGGATATTCATTGCTTCCAACTAGAAGCAAACGATTGATAGATAATGATTTAACATACAATAAACATTGAGGATAGAAAGAGATGATTAAATAGTTTTTTGCGTCCTTAATATCTTTTAGCTCTTCTTTTAAGCGATTAGCTAAAGCTTTATAGTTTTGTTTATAAGGCTTAAGTTCAATAACTAAAGGAACCTTTTCTGAGACTAAAGATAGAACCTCTTGTAAGGTTGGAACCGTCTCACCATTTAATAATCGATAATTATCTTTAATTTCTTGTAAGGTTAAATTTTCAATTATCCCCTCTTTAGATGTAGTTCTCTTTAATGAAGCATCATGCATCACGATGAGATTATTATCTTTAGAAAGATGAACATCTAATTCGATGGCTAAATTATGATTTAGAGCATTTTTAAAGGCTTCCATCGAATTTTCAGTGATTTTTTCATTATGTAATCCTCGATGGCAAACACCTTTAAAAATGGATGGATTAATCCTCTTTAATACTTTTTCTTTATTCATATGATTAATCGTTATCCCCAAGAGCTTCTAATCCAGTTTTAAAAGTAGTCTTAACATTTTTAACGTTTTTAATAAACAAGAAGATGATCAATGATATAACTAAGCAAACTAAAGCGTAGTAAGGTAAGACTCCAAAGTCAAAATTAGGAATAAGTAATATTGAACCTAATAAGATAGGTGTAACCGTTTGAGCCGCCATACTAGAAGCATAATAGTATCCGGTGAATTTACCAATTTTCTTTGAGCTGCAAAGCTCGACTACCATCGGATAAGAATTGACGTGAACTAAACTCATACCAAATCCTTTTAAGAACCAAATGATATATAAATAAACAGGAAATACTCCAGAATTATAAGCAAATTCAGGCAAGGTGAAGTTAAGGATCGCCCATAATCCATAGGCCATGAAAGTTAATCCTAAGCCGGAGACCACGGTCCATTTTCTAGTCAATTTAGAGGCGATTAAGCCACCTATTGCAAATCCGATTACTGAACCAACTCCTCCCATGATGGTATTTATCATAGTTGAAGATGATGATGCGTTAAGATGATAAACAGTATAATTAGTCATAAATGTTGCGATTCCGTTATCGGCCATAAACCAGAAGAATTCCGCGACTAAAATAAGAATTAACATTATTTTATTGTTTTTAGATAAAGGTTTATCATCATCAGCTTTCTCTTCTAATTCTGAAAGCTTTTCACCTAGTTCCATCTCTTCTTTTACTTCTTCAGCAATCTTATTTTCTTTGATGGTAAAGAATAAAACTAAGCAGGAGATAACCATCAATACCGAGGCTAGTAAGAATGGAACCTCAATAACCCAAATATTATTAAAAGCCCAAGAGCCTTCTTTAGATAGATAGTCAGTTAATACGAAGAATACTCCAACGATGGTAGCAAAGAAACCTCCGATGTAACCCATGATGTTAATGATTCCATTAGCCTTACTTCTTAAAGGTTTAGGAGTCATATCTGGCATCAAGCTAACTGCAGGATTACGATACATCATCATAAATATGACTACGAGGGCCATAAATATTATCATTCCAACTATGTTGTTATAATGGAAAAACACCGGGATAAATGGAAATAAAACTGCGGTTACAAAGGTACCAACTAAGATGTATGGCATTCTTTTACCGATAGGAGTTTTAGTCTTATCCGATAAAGAACCAAATATAGGTAATAATATTAACGCGGCTAGATTATCAAGAGCCATGATGATTCCAACTAAATATTGAACTTCTTTAGGATCCTCAATTGAAAAAGCTCTTGCGAATTGTTCGCTTAGAAAGGTAGGACACCAAGAATCGTAAACCTGCCATAATAGTAAGATGCCAAAGAACGCAAATCCGATTATGAATGTTCTCTTTAAATTAAGTTTCAAGGTGTTCTCCATATTTTCCTCCTAGAGTAATTGATTTATTTTAGTTAAAAGTTCATCTAAAGAGTTAATGAAAGGAACATCATCTTTAATAACTCCAAAGCCGTATCTAGCATGGATGAACTCAACTTTAGCCTTTTGACATTCTAAATAATCTTTTAAAGTATCTCCGATATAGATTACTTTATCTAAATTATATTTTTCTTTAATTAATAAGATATTTTCGTTTTTATCTTTTTTAGTATCTCCCGCGCAGAGGTGATCCTTAAATAAGTGATGTAACTTATAATTATCTAAATAGTTTTCAATATATCCTTTGTCTGAATTAGACACGATAAATAAAAGGAATTGTTCTTTTAATTTAGTTAATACATTTATCTCATTTGGATATAGTCTTCCCGGGTGATTCTTTAAATAACCGATTTCATCTTTAAAACAAAGATTAAAATATTGTTGACCGATTGATGAATCAACATCAGGGAAAGCTAATTTTACGGTTTCTTCAGGGGTTAAACCCATATATGATCTAATTTGATCGTTATTAAAACGATACGGTAGACCAATGTTATTCATAGTGAGATTATAGCTATCTCGTATTTGCCCGATGGCGTCCCATAACGTGCCATCTAAATCAAAGATAATACCAACCTTATCCTGTTTCATACTGAAAAGATTATAACAAAATAAAAGTTAATTAAAAGCGCGAGATTATGTTATCTAAAAAAATAAAGCTTAATTTTGACTCAAAAATATAGATAATCAGCAATGTGACTATTAACAAGCATTGTTAAGACATATGTTTTAATATATTTTAATAATATATTTTACTTTAAGGAGGACGCATGGGACCTGATAAGAAAGCAATACATCCAAATCCAAACATTCCTAGTCTTTGTTTTATTAAAAATATAATCAAGAACCCTAATATAATTGTTGGCGATTATACTTATTACGATGATTATGAAACTAATGGTGAGGATTTTGAAAAGCATGTAACTCATTTTTATCCGTTTATCGGCGATAAATTAATTATCGGTAAGTTTGTTTCTATAGCTAAAGGGATAAAATTCATAATGAATGGGGCTAATCATAGAATGAATGGAATCACTACCTATCCATTTAATATCTTAGGAAGTGGCTGGGAAAAGGTGACTCCAAAATTAGAAGATCTCCCTTTAAAGGGTGATACGGTGATTGGAAATGATGTGTGGATTGGGGAAAATGTTACCATTTTACCAGGAGTCCATATCGGGGACGGTTCAATAATTGGCGCTAATTCAGTAGTTGGAAAGAATATTGAACCATATTCTATCTGCGTAGGTAATCCTGTTCGGGTTATTAAAAAACGATTTGATGAAGAGACAATTAATAAACTTCTCTCTCTTCAATGGTGGAACTGGGATGAAGATAGAATCTTTAATAATTTAGAATCTTTAGTAAATGGTGATTTAAACAACATTAAGTAATTAAAGAATGTGGTATTTATGGTTAAAGAATTGCTTTTGTCAATGTCACTTATAACATCAGTTGGTGACGGCAAGATGGATGGACATTTAACGAAGGAGAGAGGATTTCTTGTTTCTTATGATTTCTAAAAAATTATTTTTTTGCCTCCGGTGTTTTGATGATTTCAGGTTCTATAATTCTAGAAGGAGGAGTTATAGGTAAGCCATATTATCCCGATGCATTTTGTCTTGCTGATGCGTTAATAATTTTTGGTTTTGTTTTTCTTATTTTTGGATTAATCATAGATAATAATTTACGTCATTTATAGAGCTCTAAAATATTGGCTCTTTTATTTTGTTTTTCTAAGTGATTACAAGTTCATAATTATTTTTGTTTTAACTTATAGATGGTATAATTAAATTAGATTTTTGATTTAAAGAGCTTGCTAAAATAGTAAGTAACATAATTCAATCCTATTTATAAGATGGGAGGGATAGTACCTATAGGATTGAAGAAAACTGAAGGTACTAAAAAATATGGACAGACTTTTAAAAATTAATGGATATGGAAAAATTAATGTTAAAGCAGATCAAATGAATCTAATTTTTACTATGAAGGGAGTTGATGATGCTTATCAAAATGTTTTGCTTAAATCAACTATAATGCATGAAACATTACTTCAAAATTTAAAAAAATTAGGCATTGAGGAAAGCAATATCATCACTGAAAGTTTCGATATCTCCCAAAACATGATTAATGTGTTGATCGATGGCAAAAATAAAACTGTGCAAGATGGATATAAATTTTATGAAAGGATCAAGGTAAGCTTTCCTTTCGATAACTATAAATTAAATGAGATTCTTCAAATGTTAAATGATTCTAGATTTTATACTGATTTTTCAATAGGCTACTCTTTACAAAATCCAGATAAATATCATTCTCTTGCCTTAGAAAAAGCAATTGAAAATGTTAAAAACGTAGCCTCTACCATATCAAAAAAATTTGGGATGGAATTAGATAATATAGCTTCAATAAAATATGGAATTCACGATTATAACACAGATTTAATAGTTCCAGCAGGAGTTAGATTAATGTCTAGCAATAAAGCTAGTTCAAAAGAAATTGGAAAAGTAAATCTAGTTTCTAAGGATATTGTTATCGATGAATATATAGAGGTTGAATATTTTATTAAATAATTAAGAAATAGCTTAAAATATAGATTATTAGCAAATTTAAATGTTTTGTCGATAAAATTAAAACTAAGATAAAATTCTTTTAATATATTAATATTTTTGATACTTTTATTTAAATATTTTGAAAGGGGATACACATAGTGAAAAAAACTTTATTAATTATAACCGCACTTACTGTAGCTTTCTTAGCTAGCTGCGATGGATTACCTAGCATCCAAACCTCCTCACCTTCTTCTGATGAAACTAGTCAAACTTCGTCAGTTATCACCTCATATTTAAGATTTAAAGATGATAACGTTGATTCTATTGAATTAGATCAAAGCGTTAAATTAACTGTTGAATATGATGTAAATGCGATGGTTAATTTAGTCTTTAGCTCATCTCAAACATTAATTTGTTCAGTTGATGATGAAGGAACTATTAAAGGTATTGGAATCGGCGAGGCCACTATTACCGTTAAAGATACTTATTCAAATTTAGAAGACAGCATAAATATCGAAGTGATTGCTCCATTACCTGAATTTACTTCTTCAGATCAAATTGTATCTTTTATTCGTGAAACATCTGTCTTGAAAGAATCATCCATCGGAGAGATTAGCCATGTAGAGACATCTAAAAATGATTATTATGATGGCACGGAAACTATAACTATTAAAAATTATGATGGAGATGCCTTGATTAGAGAAAATGAAGAAACCTATACATCATGGGGGAATGAGAACACATCTTCTTCAACTGACGCTAGAATTATTCAAGATGATAAATATTATGATCTAACCTTAGATAATACAGGAGGTTATTCTTACGCGTCAGTATATTCAATAGTTGATTTCCCTGATGGAAGCTCCTCCCAGATTGAATTAACCGAAGCCAAAGAAAGAGTATCTTCATTCAATGTTTTCGGAGATATAGCTAATGATATAGCTTCATTAAATAAAACTAAGGAAACTATCGAGATAACTAAAGAGACCAATCAGCTTGTAAAAGTCAATGGCGAATATCTCAATCAATGGCTAGGCGATCCGACTAAATCTGATTATGAGACGTTTAACTATTCTCTAGAATTTAAAAATGATGGAACGATTCTATCGTTTACTCTTGAAAGTTATACTTATTCCGATGATTCTTATGATTTAATCAATAATTGCTTAAAAGAGGACGCGACTATAACATCTCAAACATCAATTAAAGTTGAGGTAACTAATGAAACATTATTACCTATGGAAGAGATGAATATCGTTCCTACTGATTATTTTGTAAGTGAGATTATTGAAGCTAACTATAATACAAACAATCAAATTTCTATTGGTTCAACTTTATCAACTTATAACTTTAATATCACAAAATACTCCCCATCAACTGCCTTAGATTCTGAAGATTTCAGCATCATAAATGTTGAAAATGAACCAGGTGGACAACAGATTGTTGAAGATCCAATTTGGGGATATGAAGCTCAAAGTGAAGGAATTGCTAAAGTAACAATCGCTATGGATAATAATCCATCAGTAACCTACACAATAGAAATTACAGTTGTTAGATAAAAAGGAGAAACGAATGAAAAAACATTATTTATTATTAGCCCTCGCGGGAATCGTGTTAGTTTCCTGCCAAGGAGGAGGATCTAGCTCTCCAACTAGTTCTTCACCAAGTGAAGTAACCACCTCAAGTGAAGATAATAAATTACAAGCCGTCTTAGAAGGATTAAAGCAAAACAATTTTACTACTAGCTATTCTTTAGGTAATCAAGCTAATACTTACATAACCTATCGTAGCAATGATTATTTCTTCGATACTTATAATCAAGTTGGATATATAGTTTTAGAAGATGATACGGTCTATAAATTTGCTTTATATGACAATGTTTGCATGCCTTCAGCCCCTAGAATGGGATTAAGAGATGAGATATTCTCTCCTAACTTTGAACCGATTGATGTTGATTTAGAATCCTGCGAGATGATTGATGATAATATTTATCAATCAACTGATATTAAGGTAGTTCAAAGCTTTGCTCATGCTGCAAACATGACTATCTATGATTCAGATAATCAAGTGTATTTAGATACAGTTAATTTCTATCTTGATAACAATGATAACTTAAAATTCGCTGTTTATACGATCAATGATGTTATCTCTTTACAAGGAACTATCTATGCTATCAACAAGACTTCTTTAGAAGCCGCGGATCAATTCTTAGAAGAGGGAATATCTCCTGAAAATATAAAAACTGATGATGCATCATTAAAAGATATTTTTGGTGAAGGAGATTTCACTTTTAGATCTCAAGTTCGAGATTATGTTAACGGATATCAATATCAGCTCGTTCTTGGTAAAGATTACTATTATTATCCATCTAATGGAGAAGGCTCAATGGTTTTAAGCGATGGATATTCTCATCCATTTACTTTAACTTCTGAAGGAGATTTGACGGTTGATTATGAATATGATGCCTCTGAAGAGTATTATCGAGATTTATTCTCTCTTAGAAGAGTCGATTATTCTAAATTCTATAAAGTAGATGATTCAACATTCTTAACTAGAGATTATTTTAATGTTAGCTCCTTAGCTTTCTACTTAGGACTTACCTCAACGGATGCGACAACTGGAGAAACTGTACCATTAACTAACGCGGATGGATTAAAAATTGTTATCAATCAAGATAATTCTTTAAGTTTGACTTTCTATGATGATTCTTCAACTGCCGCGGAGGCTACATTAACTGACATTAATTCAGTCGCGATTGAACAAATTGATAATTATTTAAAATCTAATCTTCTTCCTAGCTTAGAAGTTCATGAAAATGCGAAGGCTTTAGATGATGCTATTCAAGCCCTAGATGCTTATGCTATTGAAGTTTTAGATTCCTCAAGCTTCGTGGAGAAAATTGAAATCGACCAAAATGGTAGATATGAAACTTGGAGTTATCCATTATCTAGAGATTTAAATTATGTTAAAAAAGGTAATAATTATTATCCTTTCTTAGTTAATGGATCTAGCTATGAAATAGATGTCACTCAGCCATTAAGCGAAGAAGAGTATCATTCTTTACTTGATTTAAAATCAATCGATTATTCTACATTCTATTATTTAGGTGAGACGGATGGACGATATAGAACTGATATTCAACAACATTTAGATGTTTTATCTAACGTTTTCACTGTTAGTTCATACTCTCAAATAACTGCAGCATACATAACCTTAAATGATGATGGTTCAATCACTTTCTCTTTACAAGATGATTCATTATTAGGCGGAGGAGAATTACTTGAATACACCTTAACATCAATGGAAAGTTCATCAACCTTAACAAATGTAGTTAATAGCTTTGACGATAGCTTACTTGATTTAGGTGATCATACTCCTTTAGTTAACTTCTTTAATAAACTTAATGAAGAACAAAACTTTAGAGTTCGCTTTTTAAGCGGAGAAGGCGATAGCTATACAGAAGAAGATGATGATTTCTACACGAAAGAAACATATTATTCAGGATATTTTAAAGACGGTCTCTATCTCACCCCAAGCGGATATATTTATGAATTTAGAGAATCATATGTTGATTCTGAAACAGGGGATACGATTCCTTTCCAAATTGGTTCTCATCCATTGAACGCAACATCAATTTATGAAAGCACCAACCTACCATTATTTACTGAAGAGGTCTTAAATACCTTCAAGTTAACTTCTCAAGGATTCGAAACTCAAAATAGTTACTATATCGATCTCATCTGCGGCTTCCTTTACATGGATTCTACCTATATTGATAAGATGATATTCTCTATAGTTGATGATGAACTACACATTAGATTTGAAACTAGAGAGTATACTCAAGATGAATCTGGTTTATTAATTAACGCATATGAATATACCTTATTTGCAGAGGTTAATATTATTGATGTAGGCTCAACTGTTATTCCTGAAGATGCAGTTTTACCAGAGAAATTAAAATAAGATATTAATATAATCAAAGCCAAAATAAAAAACCCGATTTGCTCGGGTTTTTATTTGGAAACTTTTAATGATTATTAAGCATTAATAATTAGCTTGAATAACCATCGTATATGATTGATCAAGAGTCAATGTTACTAATGGTTCAGTAGCGTTTTGAATTGGTAATTGATCGTTAGTGAAATTGTGAGTGATTGTTCCATCGGCAGAAGTGATAGTAACTGTGATATTTCCACCTTCAGAATATTTATAAACGAAGACATTAACTACAGTTCCTTTATCTACAGCAAGAGTTCTTCCGCTGGAACTATATTCTGGATAAATTTCATTTCCTTCAGAATCTGTGAAATAGCAGCCTGCTGAATAATTAGAATTATCAGTCACTGATAAAGTTGCTACTTCAAATTTTGTGAATGTGATAGTTACATTAGCTCCAGTTACATAATAACCAGCTCTAGTTGCAACGATATCACCGAATACTTCTACATCATAACGATAGCCAGCTTCAGCTTCAGGAGTAGTGATAGATAAGGTATCTCCAACACTTAAGGTAGTTAAATCGGTAGCTTCGGTACCATTGATTTGATAGGTTATATCACCTGTAGTTACAACATCATCATTAACAGTTGCTGTAACAGTTTGTCTTTCTGCATAAACAACTTTGATACCTGTTATATCTTCAGTTACTTCGATATTTTGATAAGTAATAGAGATAGACAATGTTCCATAGTTTTGTGAGTAAACTTCACCTGGGACTAAAGCTTCAGTAGATCCATCTGATTTAACAACAGCTAATGAAGGAACGGTGGTCATATCTTCAGTAATGTTATAAGAAAGGCTCGTAGAAAGAGTTTCTCCGACAATGAAAGGCACGGATAGTTCACTTGCATAGCTTGGCGAATAATAAATGCTACTGTTGGATGTTTGACCTCTTACGTTGATGCTTGAAAGAGATGATGTTTCTTCACCTGGATCAAGAGTTATGGTTTGTGAATCTAATTTGGTAACTTCAACGACTACAACAACGTCTTTATCAGGCATTGTGAAGGAAATAGATGTAGAACCATAGAATGTTGAGACTGTTACATCAATTGAATCATCGCCTTCGATATGGGCTCCGGTAATCTCATATAATTTAGAAGTAGTGCTTACAGTAATTGTAACAGTTTCACCAGCTCCATATTCAGCATCATTAGGCTTGTTGATTCCTTCAACTTCCTTGACTGATACAGTTCTTGCTTCAGAAACTCTAAATGTAAAGACGATGTCTTCAGTTTGAGTGGTTGGAATAAAGAATTGAGCATAATCTCCATAGTAAGAAGAAGTTACATTAGCCCAGGTAGCTCCGTTATCCATAGAGATACCGGTTAAGAGATATCCTTCTGCAGGTGTCGCGTATACATATACTGAGTTACCAGGAGCGATAGATTCAACTTCATTTCCTTGCCATCCCCAAGATGATGTAGAAAAGTGAACTTCTGTGATAACTGAGTCTGGATCAAAATAGGATAAACCGATATTATCGCTTAAAGCGAAAGTGATGGTTACATCTTCTTCAGGCATGACAAATTCAAGTCTACCGGCTGTATTGACGGTTGGTTCAACACCAGTTACGGTTGCAGGTCCAGAGATATATTGTCCTTCTTTAGCTGAATAGCTAATTGCAACTGTCTCTCCAACAGTGACATCGCTATCTTGAGAGATACCACTAGTGATGGTGACAGAATCAAGATTTGTGAAGCTTACATGTCCAAGACCTAAGTATTCTCCAACAGCTTTAACTACGATTTCGGTAACTTCAGCGTCGATTGAAATCATGATTTGAGTGTAATCAGTTGTTTCGTATACGCTATTGATATCAGTCCAAGTTTCTCCGCCGTTAGCAGAATATTGATATTTAGAAACGCTGTAACCTGGTTTAACAGAAGCGTAAATTTGAACATTTGAATACTTTTCACTATCAATTGTTCCATAGAATGAAACATATTCATTATCTTCGTAAGTAACGCTTGCACCTGTTGTTCCATCAGTTGCCATGTTGCTGGTTGCGGTAACAACAATCGCTACATCAGCGCTTGGCATAGTAAATGTCGCGGTTCCTGCTGAATAGAGGTTCATGCTTCCTGAAGTAGTTAATGTTGATTCATCAGGTGTAACTCTAACTCCAACATCATTAGCATATAAGATAAATTGATTGACGTTAGATTCAGGAATTGATCCATTAAAGGTAATCTTAACGGTTACTGGAGTTCCAACTACTACCGCGTCAGCTTCTTCTACTTGAACTGCCGCACTTTGGATTTGGCTTTTAGCTTGTCCGCCTAATAAAGTAGGCTCAGAAACTGCAAAGGTTATATCTTCAGTAGTGACGGTGATTGTGACAGCTTCTCCTGGCATTGTGAAGGTGACAGTTGTTTCTTGCCCTTCGCTTGATACGACAGGAGTTACTTGTCCGCTAGTTACATCAACTAATTTTTTAGAAGCTTCAAGAGTTAATGTGATAGTTACTTGATCTCCCTCTTCATAGGAACCATCGGCATGCTCTCCGTCAAATGCGTGAGTGAATCCGGTTCCTTCCACGGTCACTAAGTATTCTTCAACAGGTGTTTCAGATGTAGTTGAAGAGCTTGATGAGCCAGAGTCAGATGTAGTAGTTTCAGAAGTGGTTGGCTCTCCTGAACTAGTTGTTGAGCTTGGGCTAGATGAGCTTGGACCAACGCATGCGGTTAATAAACCCGCGGTGGCAAGGACTAATAACCCTAAAGTTTTTTTGGTCATAAATATAATCCCCTTTTTTTGTAAATTTCTCTGTTTGAAATTTATTGAAATTTTCTTATTTTTATATAGCAATTTCAACGATTTTATTTTTATTTTGATATTTATTGATTAAAATCTCGTCATTTTTAAATAAATATTAACGAAAAATTAATCTATGATTTTTTGATAAAGATAAAAAACCCAGTTTTAATTCTTAATTAAACAAGAATTTTAAACTGGGTAAAAGTATTAAGCTTCGGTAGATGTACCAGGTGTAGCTTCTGATTCAGGAACTAAATTTTCAAATCTAACTGGGAAATCTGAAGGCTTTCCAGTTTCTAAGAAGCTGATTGAGGTTAAGAATCCATAAGTAGTTGAAGCACCTTGAATTGTATCAATAGCAGTTCCTTCTTCATTTAATATGATCATCATTTGATCTTCATAAATTTCCATTTGATTTCCTGCTTGATCAACTGTGTAGCTGTTTCCTCCAGTTGCCGCGTACATCATAAGTGGAACGATGCTTGTTATATAATCACTTGATATAAATCCTTGATATTCTTGTGTTCCATCACTTGATGTTAAAACTGCTTCATCAAAGAATACAGTATTAGCTACATTCCAAATTGGAGCAAAGATTTCCATAGTGACTGGCTCACCATCTACGGTCAAATATTCATCGGATCTTTTTATTTCTTCAGGATTATTTTCATTTACTCCTGCAACTCTATAGATGTATCCAGTTGCTGGATCAGCGATATATCCATAAACATCGGTATATACAAGTTCATTTGCTTCATTGACTGTGTAGTCTATGTAAATTAATCCTAAATCTGGATCATAAGCTAAAATATAGCTGAAGTAATTCTCAACATCAGCAACTTGTTGAACTACCGCGGTGTATCCAGTTTGAAGTTCATCTAAATATCCTGCTAATGCAGTTTGGCCTTGAGTTGGGACTAATGGTTGAGGAACTTCATAATCAACCTCAATTTCACTTTCTACAGTTGAAACAACATTGTAGTTAAATTCATATTGAATAGTTCCAGATGAGGTTGAGCCTCTCGTGGTTAATTTGAAAGAAGTGATTCCGTCATCATCATAATTAAAGGTTAATCCAGATGGGGTTCCAATGGTGTAACCTGCAAATATCGCGCTTTGGAATTGATTAAGGAACTCATCGATATCATCACGATATTCATTTGATTGAGACATATCGATAGAAGCTGAACCTTCGCTTAAATTGAAACAGTTGTTAACGAATGTCGCGTTTGCTGTTGCAAATGGGCTGTAGAGGACTGAAGAGAATTGAGCTCCTAATCCTTGAGTGACTACTTTATTATCAAGTGTATAAGTATAATTTGTTAATTCTCCAGTTTCGCTATCAGCAAAGAAATAGCTTTCTAATTCAACATATTCATCGCCTGGAACCATGGTATCAGTCTCATCGATTGAGTAAGACATGAGAAAATAAGCTTCAGTTGAAGTAAGTTGACTTTCAATATACTCAGTTCCGAGTTCAGTAGTTGTTCCTAAAACGGTTAATAATGAAAGATCAGCTGTTCCTTCAAGTGAGAAAACACTTCCAAGAGCGACAAGCTTCTCTGCGAATGCTTCAGCTCCAGAATCACCTGCTGGGTTAGATGTTGTTGGCTGACTTGTTGAGGAATCGCTGCTACCTGGGTTTGATGAACCAGATGAGGTAGGATTGTTACATCCAACAAGTATTAATGCGCCGGCTAATGATAGAGTAAATAATTTTTTATTCATAATTTTGCCCCCTTTTTATTAAGTAAGACTATAAAAACATGTTTTTTAGATGTCAATTAAATTGTAAAAATATTTAACAATAATGGAGATATTGCTTATTAAACTAAATTAATTATTTGTTAATTATAGTTAATTTAAATAACTTTATTTTTTGTAAGGTGTTAGTATTTAAATGTATGAAAAGTATTGTTTTAGCTAATTCTAATGTAATTCCATCAATAGGATTAGGAGTCTATGGTTTAAGATCAGGTAAAGAAACTATTAATGCTTGTAAGCAGGCTATAGAGCTTGGTTATCGACATATTGATACCGCGCGAGTTTATTTAAATGAAGGATCAGTTGGTAAAGCTATCAAAGAATCTAATATTGATAGAAAAGAAATATTTATCACTTCTAAAATGTGGAATACGTCGATTAGATTCCGTCGTTATAGGCAGGCTTTTAATAAATCATTAAAAAAATTAGATGTAGATTATATTGATTTATATCTATTGCATTGGCCGGAAAAAAACTTTCTTGAAGCCTATCATTTTTTAGAAGATATGGTGATTCTTGGGAAAATTAAAAATATTGGGGTATCTAATTTTGAAATAAAGCATCTAAAGCGATTGTTAGCTAACTGTAGAATTAAACCGGTGATTAATCAAATTGAGGTTAATCCATCTTTTAATAATAAAGAATTAATTAAATTTTGTTTTGAACATGATATTAAGGTTGAAGCTTATTCTCCTTTAGGAGGGAAAAATCATAATTATGTTAATAATGAGATGATTATTGCTTTAGCTAAAAAATATCATTGTTCCCCAAGTGAATTAATCTTATCTTGGGAACTAAATCAAGGATTAATTGTCTTACCTCGTTCTAAAAATATTTTGCATCAAAAAGATAATCTTTGCTTGAACGATATCGTTTTAGAAAAAGAAGATATGAAGAAGATTGATGCATTAAATTTAAATATTAGAACTGGTAAAGATCCAAATAAATATGAATAGGAGAAAATATGCCAAGTTTTGTTACTCATTATTTATTTGCTAAGGAATTTGATTCTTCAGATGTCACTCTTTTAGGTTCTCAAGGGCCAGATCCATTTTTCTATTATGGAATCGTAAAATTTTACAGACCTAATATAAAAAAGATTCATGCTTTTGGTACATTTCTTCATAAGACTAGATTATCTAAAACTATCTCATACATGTTTAAATATTTAGAGTATGAAGATGAACACGGTAAATTGATTTTATTAGATTATATTAAAGGATTTTTAATGCATTATTCTTTAGATCGATTGGTTCATCCTTTCGTCTATTACCGAACCGGATTTCCTAAAGAAGGAGAAAAGAAAAAATTAAAATACTTTAATTATCATACCCAAATGGAAACATATTTAGATGTGATTAATGCATCGGATTTTAATTATAAAGTTGATTATAAGAAGATAATTAATATTTCGGAATTTGAATTGAGAGTTATTTCTAGAATGTATCATTTCGTAGCTAAAATGTTTAATGAATATGATGATTCTATCGACGTCGATACTTATTATTTTGCTATTAAAGACATGATTTTAGAGATTAAATTATTAAATTCAAATGATAAGTGTAGAAGAAAGAAAGTGTTCCATTTTCTATTTAGAAACACCCCGATTGATACGATGTCTCACATGAGATATGAAGACGTTCCTAAACTTGATTTTTTAAATAATAATCATGATGAATTCTATGTTTCTTATCTAGAGAATAAGAAATCGAATGATGATTTCTACACTTTATTTAATAAAGCTAAAGAATATTATATTTCTATATCTAATAATTTAAATAAGTTAGATGTGAATTATATTGATTCCTTATCCTCTAATATTGATTTTGATGGTTTTAAAATCGGAGAAGAAAAAATTCATTATTCTTTAATATTTAAATAGAATAAAAAATAGATTGGAGATTTATATGAGAATTTTATTAATTAATGATATTTCATGCGTTGGAAAATGTTCTTTGACAGTTGAATTTCCTTTAGCCTGCTTAGGTGGGGAAACTGTAGATATTTTGCCAACATCAATTTTATCGACCCATACCGGGGGATTTAAAGGATATACCTTTAGAGATCTATCAGATGATTTTGAAAATATTTTAGCCCATTGGAAAAGTTTAAATCTTTCCTATGATTTAATTGTCTCTGGATATTTAGCAAACAAGAAACAAATAGATTTAATTAAAAAAATCGTTAAAGAGTTTTTAAAGGAAGACGGAATTTATATCTGCGACCCTTCCTGCGCGGATAATGGTAAATTATATGTAGGATTCGATGATGAATTTATTAAAGAGATGAGATCTCTAGTATCTATTTCTACGTATACAGTTCCTAATATCACAGAAGCAAGGTATCTTTGCGATGATTTTACTTCTCCTATTGACGTTTTATTAAAAAAATTAAAGAAATTAAATACCAATCCATTAATCACTTCTTATCAGGAGAAAGATTTAATTGGGACGGCATATTTAGATGATAATGATCAAGTAATATCATCGCTTTCTCAATCTGTTGATGGTTCTTTCCATGGCGCGGGAGATGTATTTTTAGGATCATTTATCGCCTGTATTGTTAAGCATGTTCCATTTTCTAAAGCAATCGATATAGCTTCAAATTACTCTTCTCTTTCAGTCAAAGAGACATTTAAAGAAAAAACTGAGCCTAGATTTGGCTTAGCTTTTGAAAAAAATATTCCTTACTTAGTTGAGCAGATTGAAAAGTATCGTCAGTAAATAACAAATAGTTTTACATTCTATTGATATTGTTTCTCCATAAATATACTATATGGGGGTATAGTATAGGAGGATATATGAATCATACATATAGAACTGATGAAACAAAGAAAAAATTAAATGATCGAATAAATAGAATCAAAGGGCAGATGAATGGAATATCTAAAATGATAGATAAAGATCGTTACTGCGATGATATTTTAATTCAGCTCTCCGCGATTAATAATTCTTTAAAGAGCCTAGCAAATGAAATATTAGAAAATCATCTAAAAAACTGCGTCGTCTCTAAGATTAAAGAAGGAGATGAAAGTATCATTGATGATGTCATGTCTTTAGTTAAGAGGTTTCAATAAATATGGAGAAGAAATTTGATGTAAAGGGCATGACCTGCGCGTCCTGCCAAGCTCATGTTCAAAAAGCAGTTGAAAGTCTTAATGGAGTTAATAAAGTTAATGTTAATTTATTGACTAATTCGATGGATGTTGATTTTGCCTGCTCTATTGAAGATATTGAAAAGGCGGTTAAAAACGCAGGATATGAAGCATCATTGCCTAATGAAACTAAAAATAATAAAGCTGAAGTAAAAGATTATGGCTTAGTTAAATTAATTATCTCATTAGTCTTATTGATAATACTCATGTATATTTCTATGGCTCATATGGTAAATATACCGTTACCTTCTTTTTTAGATGGAATTGAGAATTCTTTAATTAATGCTTTTAGTCAATTTTTAATTAGTTTAATCGTTATATTCTTATATAAAGATTATTTTACTAACGGATTTAAACGCTTATTTAAATTATCGCCTAATATGGATTCATTGATCGCTTTAGGCGCGTCAGCATCTTTTCTCTACGGGATAGTTTCTATCTATTTTATCGGCTACGGACTTGGGCATAATGATTTAGATATCGTGACATCTTATTATCATAATCTATATTTTGATTCAGTAGTCATGATTTTAGCTTTGGTTAGCTTAGGTAAATATTTAGAGAATCTATCAAAGAAAAGAACCACGAAAGCAATTGAAAAATTAATAGCGTTAGCTCCTCAAGAGGCAAGATTATTAAAAGATGGTCAAGAGACTATAGTTAATGTAAATCAAGTTAAAGTAAATGACATTTTCATTGTTAAAAAGGGAGATAATGTACCATTAGACGGAGTTATAGTTGAAGGTAAAGGATCGTTAAATCAGGCTAATATAACTGGAGAAAGCCTCCCAGTTTTAAAAGGAGTTGGAGATGAAATATTCTCTTCAACTATTCTTACTTCTGGATATTTAAAAGTTAAGGCTACTAAAGTAGGAGAAGATACTTCGATCAATCAAATCATCAAATTAGTCGAAGAAGCATCTAACTCTAAAGCTCCTATTTCTAAATTAGTCGATAAAATATCATTCTTTTTTGTCCCGACTATCTTGTTGATTGCTCTGATCTCATTTATCGCATTCTTAATTGCTTATGATTTTGAATTAGCCTTTAATATGGGAATATCAGTTTTAGTGATCGCCTGCCCATGCGCGTTAGGATTAGCCACGCCGGTTGCTATCATGGTTTCTTCAGGTAAAGGTGCGGAGAACGGGCTACTAATTAAAAACGCAGAGATACTCGAAAAGGCTCATAATATTAAAACTATTGTTTTCGATAAAACAGGAACGATTACAGAAGGAAATCCTAAGGTTGTCGATATCATCGATTATACAGAAGATAATTTATTGATGAAGATTGCCTATTCTTTAGAATTACAATCTGAGCATCCTCTTTCTCAATCAATTGTTAATTATGCAAAAGAAAAATCTTTAGACTATTTTAAAGTAGATAGATTTAATTCTTTAGAAGGTCTTGGTATCAAAGGAGATATTGATGGAGAATCATTTTATGGAGGCAATTATAAATTAATCATTGAATTAGGTCTTCAAAATGATGGTGTTGAAGAATTATTAAGAAACTTCTCTAAGCAAGGAAAAACCCCTCTAATATTCGCTTCTAATAAAAAAATATTAGGAGTAGTTGCGATTAAAGATGAAATTAAACCTCATTCTAAAAGAGCGATTCAAGAATTAAATAAAATGGGAATTAAAACTATCATGTTAACTGGTGATAATCTTGAAACTGCGAAAGTGATCGCAGAAGAAGTGGGAATCAAAGAATATATTGCTAATGTTTTGCCTCTTGATAAACAAAATGTGATTAATTCCTTAAAGAGCGATTCTCATCATTTGGTAGCAATGGTTGGAGATGGAGTTAATGATTCTCTAGCTTTAGCTAACGCGGATCTATCAATATCCTTAGGACATGGTAGCGATATAGCTATCGAGACAAGCGACATCGTGCTTTTAAGAGATGATTTATTAGATGTTAAAAATGTTATTAAATTATCAAAGAGAACGATAAATACCATTAAATTTGGCTTGTTTTGGGCGTTTTTCTATAACTGTATCGGAGTAATCCTAGCATCTGGGGTTTTCTATCCTTCTTTTGGAATTAGATTAAATCCGATGATAGGTTCTTTATGTATGTCCTTTTCTTCAGTGTTTGTTGTCTTAAATGCTTTAACTATTAATTTCTTTAAAGTGGATAAAGATGATAAAACTCAAAATATAGATAAACCTATTAAGAGAAAGGAGGTGAAGAAGATGGAAAAGATTACTTTACATGTTGAAGGAATGATGTGCATGCATTGTGTTAAGCATGTTGAAGATGCTTTAAAAAAAGTTGATGGAGTCAAAATAGTTGATGTTAGCTTAGATAAAAAAGAAGCTATTATCGAAGGAGAAAACTTAAATAAAGAAGAATTGATCAAAGCGATAGTCGCTTCTGGTTATCAAGCATCCTAATTTTTATTGAATAAAGTTTGTAATAAGTCTATATTCATTAATACAGGGGGTACAGATTATGTTTATTAACACTCTATCTTTCTTACCTACCAACGGGCAAACTATCGTATGGGATTATATCTCAATTGCCTTTATAGTTATTTTAATCATCGCGGTGATTATAAATGCGGTTAAAGGATTTGCTACGTCTTTAATATCTTTAGTAGCAGGATTAGGATCGATAGTATTAGCTGTCTTATTAGCGACTCCGGTGGGTAACTTGCTCTATCAAACTGGTTTAGGACCATCAATTCAAGGAGGAATTAATGGATGGGTATCCTCATCCTTAGGCTCTCTAGCCGATATGGCGTTGACTGAAGAAAACTTAGCTCAAGCGTTTAGTCAGTTAAATATTCCTGAAATATTAGCTAATCCATTAACTGAGATGATAGCTAATGCGAATTTAGATACTGCAAGCGTCGCGGAAGCTATATCAACATCTTTAGCTAACTATGCCTGCATCGCGATTTCCTTCATCGTCTTATGGATCGTCTTCTTAGTTGTCTTCTCATTGTTAGGTAAATTAGTCAAAGGCATTAACAAGATACCATTAGTCGGGGTCTTAAATCATATCCTTGGAGGAGTCTTTGGTTTAGCTATCGGTTTATTAGTTTGCTTCTTAGCTTGCTATGTCATTCAATTAATCGGATCGATGAATGGTGATTTAAATGAAACATTCTCAGAAATGATGCATTTAACAGATGAAGGTGCTTGGTCGATATCTAAAGCACTTTATGAAATCAACTTCATTCCAAAGATTATTGAAGCCTTGCTATAAAGATATGTAAATTAAAAAGAACTTGGATCAAAATGAATTCAAGTTCTTTTTTTTACTTATTATTTTACTTCTCTAAGAGAATCGATTTTTTTAATTTCTTCTAAATCAGGAACGAAGATTTCTTTATCATTACGGTAGTATTCATCGTAATCTAATCCGTATCCGACTATAAAGTAATTACCGATTTCTTTTCCGACATAATCACATTGAAAGTTAACTTTTCTTCTAGAAGGTTTATCTAATAAGGTGCAGGTGATAACTTCTTTAGGTTGATAATGTTCTTTTAAATATTTAGTTAAGTAATCAAGGGTGAAGCCGGTGTCGACTATGTCTTCAACCACGACTACCTTACGGTTTCTAATATCCATCGTTATATCTTTCTTTAAGGATATAACTCCGGTTGATTCGCTTCCCGCGTAGGAAGATAATTGAACGAAGTCGAGCATGACTGGGCATTCGATCTCTCTTACTAAATCGATAAAGAATGGTAAGGCTCCCTTCAATACAGCGATGAAGATCGGAGGAACTTTCTCATCTTTAAATCGATTTGTGAATTCCTTTCCTAATCTTTTGATGATTTCTTTGATTTCTTGTTCACTTAATACTTTAGTTCTCATTTCCCTTCTCCTTTATTTTTTAAAATATAATGTAAAGTATAACAACTGATATGGTGAATATTCAACAATCGTGTAGATAGGTCGACCATCATCGTCGTTTTCTCCGGTGTCGATGGAAGTTGAATTATCTTGATAATCGTCTGTTCCGTTTTCATTTCCATTTAAAACTAAATACAAATTGTTAATAAAATTGCCGACTTTTGATAGCAAATCATGCTCAGAATAATATTTAGATACCTGATTCATCTCATAGATGATTTCAGGATTAAGTTTTGAAACAAATTCTTCATATAGAGAATAATTAGTTAATCGATAGATATCTAAAAGAGAATTAAATGTCGAGAATAAACCATTATACAAAAGATATGGATCATTAGATGAAAGCAAGATGTATGAAGCAAGTAAATTAGCTTCATCTTCTCTAGCGACCCCTTTGAGATGAGCCATCTCATGGGCCATCACAAAGGCATATTCACAGTCTTTGTTCATGCTAGAGACTGAGGCTTGACCTAATCCTAAAACGGTAACTCCAGTTATATGTAATTCTAAAAATAATGGAGATAAGGTTAATGTTGAGCAGTTGACATCATCTTGATAAATATTAAGATTGACATGTTTTTTATACTCTTCATTTAATAGATTATTAATCTCTTTTTCGTTGTAAGGGCTAATGATGAAACCATCTTCATCTCTAGAAAATGTTTCTGATAAAGAATTAAATAAATTTAAATAATAATCGGTAGTTTCATAAATTAAAGTGTCAGTTACTTCACCTTGGTAAAGCGATAAATTTAAATTAGATGTATTGTAGCCTATCCCTTGAGTGAAAATAAAATAATCTAAGACAAACAAGGTTATAAGAAATAATGATAAGGTCTTATTAAAAGCTTTAAATACCTGTCTTTTACATAATTTTATGATGATTGAGATCACAAAATAAAATCCTAAGATAACCATGGTTGTGACTGCAAATTCAAATAATGAAAATGGAATCAAACCTAAAAACTTATTTAAAAAATTAGTAAAAGGCAAAGTGATATTTTGATAAAATTGATTAGCTACATCTAATGAAGAAGATATAAAAATTAACGTGACTAAAAAGATAATTAAAATAAATAAAATTATTAGTTTAACAATCCAGGTTTTCTTCTTTGCTTTCATGATTAAATCATATCCTATGCGCTTTAGAATGAAAATTGAAAACAAAAAAAGTTGCAATTCAGTTGCAACTCTTAGTTTAGAAGTTTGTTATTTAACTTCGATTGCTTGAACTGGGCAATTTGCCGCGGCTTCTTCGACTCCGGCTTCTAAATCAGCTGGGATATCTCCTAAGACGTTTTCAGCTCTGCCTTCGTCGTTTAAAGCGAATACAGCATCGCAAATTGAGCAGCACATTCCGCATCCGATGCAGGCGTCGCTAACAGTACAGGTTTTTGCCATAGAAAAATTCCTCCTTGTGCGCTTTTATTATAATCGACTAAAGGTTTAATTAAAAGTCTTTTATTTTCTTTTGTAGGTAAGGAAGAAAGGGTTGATAAATGACAAAGTAAATTCAGTTTATATAACTTAAAAGCGAAATTAATTTGACAATATATAATAGAAATGTG
>CALVJO010000006.1 GCA_944332225.1 uncultured Bacilli bacterium
TTATTTTTCCTGGTGAATAAATTGTTTTATTTGTTCAATTATGTTTTTTTGCTTTTTCTTCGGTGAATAGTAACTTTATTTTCACTCGTCCCATTCCGTCGCGATCAAATCATAAATTTCACTAGAAATTATTTTAAAAGATACGATATCTCCTAAGGAATATTCTTTACTAGAATAATAGTAAATATTCCCATCTATTCCTTCTGGGGCGTTCCATTCGCTTCTTAAAAGATAGGCATTTCTTTCTTGTGAATAGCCGATCACTAAACCTTTAGAAATAGTTCCAATTCTTTTTTTATTATTATCCGCGGCTATAGATTGCTGGAGTCTCATTATCTGATCTAATCTTCTCTTTTTCTCTTTTTCAGGAATCTGAGGTTTTAAAGAATATGATTTTGTGTCTTCCTCTCTAGAATAGGTAAAAGCTCCTAGCTGATCGAATCTAACTTCTTTTAAGAATTCTTCTAAGTCTAATATATCGTCTTTCGTTTCACCTGGGAATCCGATTATCAATGTGGTTCTTAAAATTGCATTAGGCACTTTACTTCTAATTTTCTTAAAAAGATTTAATAAGAAATCTCGATCGCCTCTTCGATTCATGCTCTTTAATAATCTTGAGGAAGAATGCTGAATCGGAACATCAAAATAAGGGGTGAGACGAGGTTCAGAAGCAATTAAATCAATCAGCTCATCGCTTATCTCATCAGGATATAGATACAATAATCTAATATAAGCAAATTCAGGAATTTTCAATAAATCTTTTAATAAGGAAACGATATTATAATTTTCTAAATCAATTCCGTACTTCGTGGTATCTTGAGCGATTATAACTAGCTCCTTAACTCCTTGAGAAGCAATTTGCTTAGCCTGAAACAATAAATCTTCCTTTTTAAAAGAATGCATCGGACCTCTTATTAAAGGAATCGCGCAGTAGGAACAGCAGTTTGAACATCCCTCCGCGATTTTTAAATACGCGGTGAAAGGAGGAGTTGAAAGTACTCTATTATTGTATGAAAATTGTCCTTTCATCTTTTTCTTTTGATATAAAGAAGCGAATTCATCAGCAAAAGAAGGATATTTATCGATAGGAACAAACATATCAACTTCAGGTAATTCATTCTTTAATTGATCGATATAACGAGTAACTAAACATCCAGTTACAATTAAAAATTTATCTTCTTTAGCTAATTCTAAAATCGTGTTGATTGATTCTTTTTTTGCCGAGACTATAAATCCGCAGGTGTTTACAAGAATAACATCGGCTTCTTGAATATCATTAGTTAATTCAAAATCATTAGTTTTAAATAAATAGGCTAAAGATTCAGAATCCACTAGATTCTTCTCACAACCTAAAGATACAATGCTAACTTTCATAATCTCTCCTTTATATAATCAAATATTGCCTTTTCACGAAGGTAAACTATCTTCTCTAATTCAGTCTTAGGAGAAGATAAAATATTAAGAATCTCATCTAAAGTATAAAACTTAATGCTCTTAAAGAATTTTTGTTCATATTCTTCTAAATGTTGCTTTCCTTTAGAAACTATATGACATAGAAAGTAATGATTCATGTTCTTTCGAGAAATAAGATTGTATTCGTCTTCAATCAATCCTAAATACTCATCGACAGAAACTATATATGAAGTCTCTTCTTCGATTTCTCTAATCAATCCCTGTTCTAAAGTTTCATTAAGCTCCACGCCTCCTCCTGGAGTCTCGATATAATGATTCTTAGCAAAAATATCATCTCTAACTATCTCTTCCATCAAGATTTTTTTATCATCAGAGACTATTATCCCTCTAGCGATGATTCTTTTTTCTAAGCTTCTTTCTTGATTAAGAGAATAATAATTATCTTTAAATACTCGATAAATCATTTTAAATATTGCTTTCTAGATGCGTGGTAATCTTTCTTTTACCTTTAAAATAGATCTCTTCGATTATTCCTCCACCTAATAACCTTCCTTCAAAATCATATAAGACTCCAGCCTGTCCAGGGGTAACGCTTTTAAGGGGGATATTAGAGATTATTTCAATCGTGGAATCATCGATAAATCGATAGGAAATTGGATTATCTTTTTGTCTATAACGGAATTTAGCCATTCCATCGACAAAATCATAATTCTTCTCTTTTAAAAGATAATTGACGTTTTTAATAATAACCCGATCAGACATCAAATATTCATTTTCTTCGCCTTGAGATACATAAAGGATATTCTTCTTAACATCTTTAGCTACCACGAAATAAGATCCGGATTCATGATCTTTTATTCCTCCGATTCCTAAACCTCTTCTTTGACCTAAGGTATAATAGAGGACTCCATTATGAGATCCTACTTTTTCTAAAGTATTGATATCGATGATATCACCTGGCTTAGCAGGAAGATAATTATTTAAAAATTCTCTGAAGTTTCTTTCTCCGATGAAGCAAACTCCGGTTGAATCTTTCTTATCCGCGACTATGATATTTTGCTCATGGGCAATTTTTCTTACTTCTTCTTTAGTGATATCCCCTAAAGGAAATAAGGCTTTAGAGAATTGTTCTAATGATACTTGAGATAAAAAATATGTCTGATCTTTATTTAAATCTTTAGCTTTATAGATTCTTACCTCTCCGTCAACTACCACCTTCTTTGCATAATGTCCCATCGCGATATAATCAAATCCCTTTGAGAACGCGAATTTTCTAAAGGTTTCAAATTTAATGTATTTATTACAAAAAATATCAGGATTAGGAGTTCTTCCCTTTTTATATTCTTCTAAAAAGTAAGTAAAGACATCATCCCAATATTCTTTGACGAAATCGATTCGATAAAGAGGAATAGAAAGCTGCTCAGATACTTTTTTAGCATCTAAATAATCTACTTCCTGAGGGCAGATTGAATCATTAATCGTCGGATTACCTTTAAGATCGTTATTAAGCATGCTATCCCAATTGCGCATGAAGCCTCCGCTGACATCGTAACCTTGACATTTTAAAATGTAAGCTGCGACGGAAGAATCAACTCCTCCTGATAAACCAATCATCACTTTTTCTTTCATAAATCCTCACTATCTAAAATGATAGTCGTCGGACCATCATTTATTAAATGGACTTTCATATCTTCTTGAAAAACTCCAGTTTGAAAACGATAACCTAAATTCTTAATATAGTCAACTGTCTTATTATATAGTTCTCTTCCTTCAACATTATTGATCGCCTTAACAAAAGATGGTCTTCTCCCCTTTTTACAATCCGCGTATAAAGTAAATTGAGAAACAATCATCACCTGATCTTGCTCTTTATCTAATGGAAGATTAATTTTTCCGTTTTGATCAGGGAATAGTCTAAGCGACAAAGCTTTATCAATAACCTTTTTGATAATAGAAAAATCGTCTCCTTGAGTGAAACCGACAAAAAGAAGAAATCCTCTTTCGATGCTAGAGACGATTTTAGAATTAATTTCAATTTGACATTCTTTACAAACTAGCAGCAATAATCTCATCACCAAGATTATATATTCTTTAAAGAAAATAAACTATCTTCTTTTGAAAACCTTGTTAAGTCGATATAAAGGAGCAAGTAAAATAATTAAGACGATTAAATCTATAACGAAGGTAGGTCCGACATAGAGAATATTATAAGTTAAAGATCCTTCTAAAGGTGTCGCATAGTAAATCATTCCTGATACGACATGCCAAAAGTACCGTAAAACAAAGACAATTATTAACGATATAACCATATAAATATAATTATCAACTGTAAGATTTTTATCAGTTGGTAAGACTAATTTTGAAAATAATCCAGCGATACAAATCGAACCATAAGCTAGAAGATAATCAGCCCAATAACTTTGCCAAAATCCATCGATTGAACAGGCAACTAAGCCAAAGACTATGGATGCAAAAATAGATTTAATAAATCCATGACGGTAGGCGATAAAGAATAAAGGAATCATCGATAGACCAATCGATCCTCCGTTTTCCCCTATTCTAATTTGGCCAAAGGCATCTAATACATTGGCTAAAGCGACAAAGATCGCAATCTCACAGATATCTTGAACTGTGATGAATTTTTTGATGCTAAATTTCTTTTTATTTTCCATTTTCCCTCCAAAAATTCATCCAGGTAACAACAGAAAATAAAAAAATCCTTCCGCTAGAATTACCTAGATCAAGTACGGTCGAACCTAAGAAGGTTCCTCTCAGCCAGGTTCACCTAGCTCCCAAAGAAATAATAATTCTAATGAAAGGAAAAATAAATAATAAAATGCTATTTAAAAATTAAAATTTTTCGTCCTAAATAATTAATTACTAATCCGATTAAGGTCATGATGATTCTAGCTATAAAATATGGAACCTTGAGTAAGTCGCTCATCAAGAATATTCCTAGATAAGAAAGAAGTAAGACAAAAACACCAACTAAAGTAAAAATCACAAAATCTTTAACTGATTTTCCTTCTTTTTCGTCTTTTTTGTTCTTGTAAACAAAAATAATTGATAATACATAGTTTACTATTAACCCGAGGGTAAAGCCAATCGTGGTCGCGATGGCTTTTTCTAGATGGAATTCACCAAATACCATATCAGGAAGAACCATCTCGCTTCCAATTGAGGCAGCCCAATCTAGTAAAGTTGCAATTCCTCCGACTAGCAAAAAACGAAATATTTCCCAAAGTAAATCCTTGTTTCTTTGATAAAAAGATAACTTTTTTTTGTTATTTACATTGACGTCTTTAATTTCAATTTCTTCTTGTTCTTTAATATCATTCGTTTCGTTCATAGGGTAAATACTATCACTTTTTTTAAATAATTCACTAAATAATTTAGATTTTAAATCATTTATTTAAACCAAATTTTTTTAAAAACGAATTATCTTTTTTACTTTCTAAAACTGTTTCTAGCTTTTTTCTTTTATTGAAAAGCAAACTAAAGAAATGATGAATATAGGCAAAAGGCAAAAGAATAATTGTCTTAGAATAAGGGTATTTTTCTTTCATTAATGAAAATGGTAAAAAGATTTTCTTTAATAAAAAGACAAATTTATTATCTTTAGAATTCTTAAATTCATTTTTAGTTGGTGAATTATTCTTTCCGTTACCATGAATTCCTGAATTTAATAAATATTCAATAAACTGATCAATATCAGGATTCTTTTTATAGATTATATTGATTTTCTTAGCTAAAGCTTGGCTATTAAAATCAAAGATTTCCTCTAAACAAGACAATATGGTATTTAAAAATTCTTGTAAATCATCTTCCTGAATTAAATAAGCTAATAAATCATAATCAATTTTACCCTTGAGCAAAAGAAGATAAATATCTCCTAAAGGACGAATTCCCGCGCCGCGAAGGAGATGCTTATAATAATGTAGTAAAATGTAGTATAGATGATAAGTTTGAATCATGTGTTTTTGAACTGACGATGATTCATCGATTATATTAAATGGATTCTTAAAGGAAGAATTACCAACATCATCCTTACTTAAAAGAGTATGATGAAGCTCAACAATTAATCCGTTTTTCTTAAATTCCGCGTGATGCTTAGCAATATTAAAGATAGTAAATCCGTTATTAGTTAATATTTCTTTAGCCTTTTTATAATCTTTTGAAGTTACAATAAGATCGATATCACCTAATGTTCTTAAGCTTGGTTTAGGATATAAAGAATATATCTCCATTCCTTTAATAAAATAAAAAGGAATATTAGATTCAGTAAATAGACGAATAATCTCATCTTTTAAAGCTAAAAATTTATCGAAAATGATCGAATATTGAATATCAAATTTTTTAAATTTGTCTTCTAAATAGACATTATATAAATATGGTAATAAAGATTGTTCTTTAATAATTTCAATAATCTCTTTTAGCTTAGAATCACCTATATAAGGTAGATTTTTTCCTGTGATTCCTGCTTTAAATAATCTTAAAACTTCTCTATTCATAATCATTTCCTAATTCTAATACTTTCGCCCCATCAATATCTATCGCGCGATGAGTGATTATTATCTTAGTTAAAGGTAATTTAATAACATTATTAACGATCTTCTTTTCCGTTTCTTGATCTAAGGATGAAGTAAATTCATCTAAAAGAAGAACTTTACGATTTTCTAATAAAGCGATGGCTAATAATATTCTTTGAATCTGACCTAGTGATAGACCATCTCCTCCTTCTTTGATAATCGTGTCTAGTTTATCTTTCTTTTGATATATCTCATCATAGATGCAGGCTAATTTTAAGGCTTCATCAATTTTCTTTTCATCAGTTTCGCCAGACAAAAGATAGATATTTTCACGAATTGATAAAGAAAATAAAATGTTATCCTGCACTACATAAGAAAAGAAATTTTTAATTTTAGATGAATCGTATGAATCATTTTTATCAATAACTTTAATTGATCCTGATAAAGGTTTATTAAAGCCTAAAATCAATTTAAATAAGGTGGTTTTCCCTCTTCCAGAAGGACCTTTAATTAAGATGGTATCATTTTTATTAATAACATAATTAAAGGAAGAGAAAATATTCTTGCTATCATAAGAAAAGGTTAAATCTTTAATCTCTATATAGTCAAAATCATCTAAGGTCACATCTTTATGATCATCTAATAAAGAAAATAGATTATCGATTCTCGCTTTAGAGACTTTATAAGCATTATATCTAGAATGGAGGCTTCCTAAAGCTTGAATCGGTCCTTCAAAGTAGGATACAAGCATGATGATCGTCGTTAATAAAGCATACTCAATCTCTCCAAAATAAATTAATAAACAGCCAACGATCAAAGCTAAACCTGAGATAAAATTTAGTATTAAAGAAAAACCTCCATTACCGATTAAAGTGAGAAGATTTCTTTTATTCTTAAGCTGATAATTTTCTTTTAAGGCTTCTTTAATATTAGATGTGAAACGTTTTTGAGAATCAGTTGAGTTAATTAAAGCGATGTTTTCAATTGACTCTTCGACGAATGAATTTATTTTCCCATCACTTTCTAAAGCTCTTTTTTGATATCTTTTAATAATCTTAGAGTAAAATCTCATCAGAATTAATGAGATGAGAGCAATTATCAATAAAACGATTAATAATTGATACGATATAACTGAAAGAGCCACGATTGCTAGGATGAATCTAGATAGATATAATGATAAAGAAGGAATGATTTCACTTAGACCAACATTAATAATATTAATGTCGCTTATAAAGATATTACCGATTTCACCTGAATGATATTTTTTAATCTCTCTAACATCTTTAACGATTAATTTTGAATATAGTTTTTCTTTTAAATTTACTTCTATATTCAACGATAAACGATTTTTGATAAATAAAGAAACCATGCCTAGAATCACTAATAAAACTAAGCATGAAGCAAATAAAACTATATCGATAGTTAAATCATTTTTAGATACTGAATCTTGCACTATTTGTCGCATCAAAAAAGCTTGTCCGATTAAAAGACAAGATCTGATGATATTAATTAATGATATAATTACAAGTGTTAGTTTTTGCTTTTTTTCCATCTTATCCCTGCAAAAATAAGTATATATAATGAACTATCATAAAGGAAAATAAGAATTTATAAAATCGATATTTAAATGAAGTTAATTCAATAATCTTTTCTTGTTTATTTCTAATTTTGATGATTTTTCTAACTTTTGCCTCAATCTGTTCTTTTTTGATATTCTTTTCTATTTTGATTTGATGGTCGCCTAATAGATAATAACTATCTTTTTTTACTTTAAAAATTCGATGAAGAATATATTCTCCGTTCTCGCGTCTATAAAAGATGATATCTCCTTTTTTTAAATTTAAAGGATGAGTCAATTCAACTTTATCCCCATCGATTAATAAAGGGTTCATGCTAGTTCCCTTAATTGGCATGATAAAAGTTAAATTATTTTCAAGAGCTTCTTTTAAGAAAAAAGCGGCTTCGTTAACTTTCATAATTATTCAATTAAGATTTTTTCTTTTTTTAATTTCTTTAAAAATTCTTGCAAATCTTTTGAGGCCGTTTCTTGATCTATTTGATAGTTATCAAGTATTGAAGATAATATCTCTTCTTCACTTTTATTTTCTTTCAATAGATTATAAATAAAATAGCCAAGTGAATTTAAGGCGATAAACTTAGAAAAATCGACGCTTTTTTCATCTTGATAGATTAAGACACGCTCGCCATCATATTCTTTTAAGACAAAGTTTTGATTAAGTTTCATAAATTTTCCTCCAAAGTTGTTCTTAAAGCAAGATAGGCTTCTTTTGATACATTGCATTCTAATAAAAAGAAGTTCACCTTTTCAAGAATCGAATCGGTAATTAAATTATATGACGCGCGTTCTAACATAAAAGATGTATTTAAAATATGAGGAGTCAATAATTTAAATCCTTCAATCTTTTTAATCTTTCTTGCTTGAGAAACTAAGTTTCTCTTTAAGATGATGATTCCTTTTAACTCTTTTACTAGATTATTATCCTTAAGACTCTTACCTGAAAAAGGATTAGGAAAAACTTTTAAGATTCCTTCATCTAATAAGACGATATTTTTATCATCATTAATTAAAAGGCTATTATTATATTTTTCCCATAAACTCGCATGGGTTGATTTTCCTGTTCCTGATGAGGCGACAAGACAATAAGCATAATCATTAAAGACAAAGCAAGATGAATGAATCACAATTCCCTTATGATTCTTTAAAATAAAATAAAAGCAAACATATTCTAAAAAGATATATTCGCTTTTAAAAGAGGCATATTTCTCTAAAATTTGAATCGAGGCTCCATTTGAAGAATAGATAACATTTCCAATTAGAGTCTTATTTTCATCGTAAACTTCTTGAATAAAACTAGTTTCATCTATCTGATAGATGCTATAAAACTTAGATTTAATTTTGGCTTCTAAAGTCGATTTTTCTAAAGAAGCAACATATTTTATATTAATAACAAAACCATCATCAAAATCAGTATGATATTTTTGAAGTTGAGAATTAATTAAAGGATTTGAAGATATAATTTCAAAATTAGTTAAGCCAAAATTAACCTTCATTAGAAACAACCTCGTAGATTAACGGTTTTGTTTTAATTGGTTTATCTTCAATTCTATAAGCATCAAGAGCAAGCGCGCATGCATCTTCATGCTCATCAACATTAGTAAAGATAGTTAATAAAGTATCACCTTTTTTACAATAATCATTAATTTTCTTATTTAAAATAATCCCTGCATCAAAATCAATTGTATCTTCTTTAGTCTTTCTTCCCGCGCCGGAAAGGAGGCTAGCTTCACCGATTTTTAAAGCATCGATCGTCACAACATATCCATCTCTAGGAGCTTTGATTTCGATTATATATTTAGTTTTATCGATACCTTCTTTCATTAGTTTTTCTAAAAATGATACATCTCCGTGCTGATATGAAACCATCTCGAAAAGTTTTTTTAATCCATAGCCATTATTGATTCTCTCTTGAATTATTTTTTCGCCTTCTTCAAAAGAAGTTACTTCCTTAGCTTGATAAAGGATGATGCCTCCAAGTTTTATAATTAGCTCATGAAAATCCTTACTTCCCCTACCTTGAAGAGTTTCTAATGATTCTATTAACTCTAAGCGATTACCAATATGAGTTCCTAAAGGTTGATCCATATCAGTGATCACCGCGATGGTATTTTTATTAAAATGAGTTCCAATTTTAACCATTAATGAAGCTAATTTTCTCGCGTCAGGTAAAGTCTTCATAAAGGCTCCTGAGCCAAATTTAACATCAAGTAAAATGGTATCAGCATTAGAAGCTAATTTTTTTGACATGATAGAAGAGGCGATAAGAGAAAGATTATCGACAGTCGCGGTTACATCTCTTAAGGCATATAGTTTCTTATCCGCGGGAACTAAATTACCCGTTTGGGCGATGATGGCAATAGATATATCATTTACTTGCTTTTCAAATTCTTCTAAAGAAAGATTCACTTTAAAATTAGGAATTGATTCTAATTTATCAATCGTTCCTCCAGTATGGCCTAAACCTCTTCCTGACATCTTAGCTACCTTGACTTTATCTGAGCAAACTAAAGGTAATAAAGCTAAAGAAGTCTTATCTCCTACTCCTCCAGTTGAATGCTTATCAACCTTGATTCCTGGAATATTTTTTAAAGAGACGATATCTCCTGAATTAAGCATCGCTTCAGTTAGATCAAAAGTTTCTCTTTCATTCATTCCCTTCAGACAGATAGCCATCAATAAAGAGGAAGCTTGATAATCTTTAACAATATCTTTACAGTAACCATCGATGAAAAAATTTATCTCTTCTTTAGATAGTTCTAATCCTTGTTTCTTTTTTTCAATTATTTCAGTTATAACCATATAAACCTCAATCTAAATTTCTTTTTTCGTTTAAATGACGCGATAAAACGGCTAAAGATGAAGCCATGTTTTCATTTTGTACGATGACGTTAGGCGGAACGGTAAGCTTAGTTGGAGCAAAATTCCAAATCGCTAGAATTCCAGATGAGACTAATATATCACATATCCCCTGCGCGGAACGTTCAGGAACTGTGATGATTCCTACATGAATCTCATGCTCTTTAATATATTCAGGCAAAGTATCTAAAGACGATATATTAATATCATTAATTGACTTTCCAATCTTATTGATATCGTTATCGAAAGCTTGAACAATCTTCAACCCGTACTCTTTGAAACCATGATAACGAAGTAAAGCAGTTCCTAAAGAACCGACTCCAACTAAGATTGAAGTATTATTATTGTTAAGTCCTAAGAATCTTCCAATATCTCTTAATAGCTCATCGATTTCATATCCAACCTTTGGCTTACCTCCAGTTTTAGATATTAAGGCTAAATCTTTTCTAACTTGAACATCATTAAGATTCAATCCCTTTGCAATCGCGGTTGATGAAAGGAAACTATCTCCTTCCATCTTTCTTCGTTTGAGATAATCTATATAAAAGGGAATCCTTTTTAAAGTATTTTGAGAGATATATTGTTTTTCCATGCCTTTATTTTAAATCTACTTTAATCTAGTTTCAAGGTCTAAAGAGTAATACTCTTTCAAGATTCTAAAACTATGCTTATAAGTTCTAAGATGAATTTGATATTATAGGTTGCTTTAGGATAGATATGGTCGCTTAAAAAGCAAGTATCAATCAACGCGAAAGAGCCTGAATATATCCCGCAGTAAGAATCTTCAACAACTATTAAATCTTTTTTATCTAAATCTATTTTTTTAGCAGCAAGATTAAATATCACAGGATCAGGCTTAGGATTTTTAACATCGTTCCCGGATACAACAACATTAAAATAAGGTAATAATTTAGTTTGCTCTAAAAGTTTCCAGGCGTGAGTTGATGATGAAGCAATCGCCATCTTAATATTATTTTCTTTAAAAACATTTAAAACTTGCTTGACGCTAGAAGAGACAAAATCTTCATTTATCGAAGTTAGATATTTTTCGTAATAATGATTTTTTTCTTCAATCAAAAGTCTTTTCTTCTCTTCATCAAAAGTTAAATTGGCTTTCTTTAAAATGACTTCAAGAGCCTCTTTTTTAGATATTCCTAATGTATCTTGATATATATGATTTGAGAAAGGAATATTCTCGTAAAAACATACTTTTTTCCAAGCTAAATAATGAAGTTTAGAAGATGGAAGAATCACTCCATCTAAATCAAAGAGGATACCTTTATAACTCATCAGATAATCTCTTCGATTATAACTTCAGGACACTTAATTTTTAAAACATCATCAATCTTAAAAGTGCCTTCTTCAAACGATGATTTACTAACTAAATAAGTACCTTCAAATCTTGAAATGATCTTATCAAGAGAAGAAAAGTAATCATCAGATAAAGATTCTAACCCTAAAAATGTTAGATGATAACGTTGATATACATCGACTTCATCATTATCGACTTTTAAAGAGCAATCGACATGTAAATTTTTCCCAACCAAAGCTAAATAGGTGATTTTAGAATCTTTAAAGCAATAATTAGAAGCAAATTTTTCTAAAGCTAATAGCATGTTTTCTCCTTTTTTTAATTTTAAAATAATATGAAAATATTTTTCAATTCATTTATCTTAAAAAGAAGAAAAATCCCTTATTTATGGCTTATTTATCGATTTTAGTCACTTTTTGAATAGCATGTTGCTTCTTTAACGTGGCTTTAGGATATTTAAGTTTAATTTCCATTTTTCCTTTTTTATAAACTGCTTTTAGATGAGAAAAGGTTTCAAAAGAATATTTACCATGATAATTACCAATTCCTGACGTGCCGACACCTCCAAAAGGAAGATGATGATTAGTAAGCATCATGATGCAATCATTGATCCCTAATGATCCCGCGGATAAAGAATCTCTAACTTTGTTTATTTCGTGATTGTCAGATGAGAAGACATAGCTTGTTAAAGGTTTAGGTTTTCTTTTTAAAGAATTTAATAAAACATCTAAATCTTGATAAGTTTCAATAACCATGATCGGCCCAAATATCTCATCTATAAATAAGTTAGAATCTTTCTTACAATTTTCAATGATCGTCGGATGCAAAGTTAGATTTTCACTTTTTCCTCCAAAGATAACATCTCCATCATCTAGATAACTTTTTAATCGATCTAAATGTTTTTGAGAGATGATTTTAACAAAATCAACTAACTGATCGCCTTGATAATAAAACTCTTTGATATAGTCGATCATTTTAGAAACTAATTTATCTTTAATCTCTTGTTCAACATAGACAATATCGACTCCAACGCAGGTTTGACCCGCGTTAAGATATTTACCCCAAACAATTCTTCTCGCGGCTAAATCAATATTTGCATTTTTACTAACAATTGTCGGTGATTTTCCTCCTAGCTCTAAAGTTAAAGGTATAAGATTAGAAGAACATTGTTCCATTATTAATTTTCCAACTCTTGTAGAACCTGTGAAAAAACAATAATCTAGTTCTTTAGATAATAAATAATTTACCGAATCTTTATCACCTAACAAAACAAAAGCAATTGATGGATCTAAAGAATTTATAAGATTAAACATTAGATAAGAAACATTAATTGATTCTTCTGAAGGTTTGATTAAGACTCTATTTCCAGCAGAAATCGCTCCTACAAGAGGGACTAAGGCTAATTGCAAAGGATAATTCCATGGAGATATGATTAAAACTGTTCCATAAGGTTCGTGATATAGATAATTTTTAGAAGGGAAGTTGACTAAATTAGTTTTTACTCTTTTTATCTTCATCAACTTCTTTAAGTTTTTTAAAAAATAATCAATCTCTTGAACGACTGTAGATATTTCGCTCATGTCAACTTCAAAAGGAGACTTATTTAAGTCTTTTAAAAAGGCATCATATATTTGATCTTTAGACGAAACTAAGGTTTTTCTTAATTTTTTCAAATAAGAAATTCTCTCTTCGTAAGTTAATCTATGATTTATATTCAAAGTTTTATATTCATCAACTTTTTGATTTATCAACTCTTTATTATTAAAATCATTTTTCTCAATCATTAAATGTTACCTCCTGATACTTTTTATCGATTAATGAATATAGATAGCATTTAACTGAGTAATCATTTAACTGCTTTTTAATATAATCGCTGTAAATCTTTAATTGACGAGAATATTCTTCATCATCAATATTCTTTAATTTGTAATCGATGATATATGCTTCTTTTTGATCTTTTGAGATGATCAAGCAGTCTATGATTCCTCTTAGATGATTAACTGAATCATAGAAAGAATATTCTTTATAAATACGAGAATTATTTAAAAGAGGTTTAAGCAAGGATGAAGACAAGAATGATTCAATATAATGACGATATTTTGCTTCAATATCGCTTAAATCAGGATTATTAAAATCGATTGTTTCAAGATAGAAATGCAAACGATTACCTAATTCTAAATAATCTTTATTTGATTTAAATGATAATTGTTTTGATGGTCTAGATTCTTTTTCTTCATCATTTTGTAACCATTCAATTTTAATATCATCTAAAATAATTTCTTCCTTAGAATTAATATCATTTTTAGAATCTTTATCATCATTTGAATTGTTTTTAGCGTTAAATTTTTTATTAGAATCAAAGGTCTTATCATCAATTACGAAAGCATTTAAATTTTGCATGACTAAAGAAGATAACTTAGTTTTCTTACCATCTAAAGAAGGAACTTTATCAAATAACTTATTACTTAAAAGAAGGATATTTTGCTCATGCGCGCGAGTCATACAAACATAGAGTAATCTAATTTGCTCGGATAATTCTTCTTTGCTATCAAGAGCAAAATATGGACTAGCAAAATATGGTTTAGCAAAGAACATATTTGGTAAAATTATTCTTCCATCATTTTCCACCTTATAATTAATTTTATCATTTGTATTTGGCTGAGTGCCTAATTTTAAAATATAGACAAACGGGAATTCTAATCCCTTAGATTTATGGATATTCATCATCTTCGCGCAGACATAGTTAGTTTTAGAAGAAGTGATTTCAATCTTATCGTTATCTTCAAAATTTGTGAAATAATCAATATAGTCATCAATTCCATAATCTAAATCATTAAAGAAGCTAATCGTATTCAAAAAATTATCAAAATTTTTCTGATACAGCTCAATGTCACCTAAAGAAGTAAGTTTAGAATAGAATCCTAAAGCATCAATTAAACGAAGGATCAATTCATAAGGAGAGTTATAATCTTTCTCCATAATAACGTCTTCAAAAGGTTTTAAAACTAAAGAATAATCTTTTTTGTCAATAGAATCATAGATTTGCTGATCGCTAAGAGAGAAAAGATATGATCTGCCTAATGAGACAAAACTATGAATAAAAGTAGATGATGAATAATCATTATCTACGATCGATTTGATTATTTTTAAGGTGGAGATAAAGGCTTTGATATGGTGATCATCACGAATATCTGTGTTGTTTTCAATAAATAAAGGAATCTTCTTTTTCTTAAATACTTTTTGAATGACAGGGAATTTTGTTCCTGAATCAAGCAAGAGACAGAAATCAGAAAGATTAGCTTTTCTCATATAAGCTTCACCATTTTCAATTTCGCATACTTCAATTCCAGCATTGATTTTATCGATGATATCGTCAGCTACTATATTAGCCTCAACTTCAATATCGCATTCTTTATTACTTTCATAACGATAAATTTTCGCGTGATAATCATAATTATCCATCTTATTGTCGTCATAAAGAGTTTGCCCTGGATTAATCAAATGATCCTTTTTATAATCGCAGCCACCTTGATCTTTAAGCATGATGGTAGAGAATAAATCATTAATATTTGTTAAAACTTCTCTTCGAGAACGGAAATTATCATTTAATTTAATTAATACTCCTCCATCATCTTGTTGATAACGATCAAATTTATCTCTAAATAGATCTGGTTTTGCATTTCTAAAGCGATAGATTGATTGTTTGATATCTCCAACCTGATAGACATTATTGTTGCTTATTAAGTTAACGAAACTTTCTTGAATCTCTGAAGTATCTTGATATTCATCAATCATGATGGTTTTAAATTGATTCTTAACTTCTTCTCTAATTTCGTTATTTTCCTTCAGCATCTTAATTCCTAATTTTGCGATATCGCTGAAGGTATAAAGATTGTTTTCTTTCTTAAATTCATCGACTCTTTTAGTAAGTTTATCTAAAAGATAAAGAATCTCCTCAAGAGCGATTTTTCCTTTATCAAAATCTTCTCTTAGTTCATCCTCGGAAGAATAAGTAAATTGTTCTCCACATTTTTTAATCTTTTCTTTGGATGAGTCTACATATTCTTTATATGGGTGATTCTTACTTATTCTAGAAAATGGCTTTATATTCTTGATAAATTGAACTTTAGAAATTAATGAATCTTGCTCAAAATAGCCCTCAATTTGGTCTACAGCTTTTTTTGTTTCTTTTGGAACTTCGTTTTCACCATATTTAACATTTTCAATATAATCAGCGACGGCTATATCTAATTTATCTTCAAAATCTTTCTTATATTGGATAAAAGCCTGTTGAGAATAAGAATTTTTTAGATTCTTATCAAAGGAATCGACATCTGTCGCGCTTTCTCTTTTTAAATAAATTTGATAGATGATATCAAATATAATATCGTCATCTTTTAAACAAAGATATTTAATCATCTCAACGAATTTATCATTCATCGAGTCATATTCTTCAGCTAGGATATCTGAGAGAATTTTCTTGATTTTAATTTTTAAGATATTGCTATCTATAATATTTATTTCTTTATTAAGATTTAAATATGAATGATATTTCTTCACTAAAGAGTATGAAAATGAATCGAATGTGGTGATATATGCATTCTTAACTTTTTTAGCTTCCTCAGGGAATTGATCTTTTAATTTCTTTTCAATTCTATTAGCCATCTCTTTCGCGGCTAATTTTGTGAAAGTTAAAATTAAAAACTGTTCAATTTTTAATCCTTTGTTTTCAATTAAATATTTTACTCTCGAGGATAAAACCATCGTTTTTCCTGACCCCGCGCCCGCGGAGACTAAACAATTCGTTCCGTATGCTTCAGTAGCTTTTTTTTGATTTTCAGTTAATCCCATAATTAATCCTCAACATTATTATTTTTATTATTTTCTACTTTAGGTAAAATGATATAATCTTCGTCTTTTCGATAGCAAATATCTCGATAAGAGCATCTATCGCACGATCGATCATTTAGAGAACCTTGCTTAGAATAAGTCTTTTTCGGCTGAATCGGGAAAGAATTATTTTTGACTCCTTCAATCATCTCTTGAATCTTTGTTTTACCGAGTTGAACATATTGATCAAAATCATCTTTAGATAAATTTTCTCCTTTGATCATATTATTTTCTGACGCGTAAGTCTTACTAAATGCTTCTAAATCAGCAAAGGATATACCATTAAAAACGCCTTTAATTTTAGTGATATACTCTTTATCATATATATTTTCAATAAATATTCCTAATGGCTCTAAAGAAGGATAATTATGACTCATCAAAAGATAATAGATGATAAGCTGCATTGAAAAACCATATTGAATATCATCTTTATTAAAGGTATCGCTTCCAGTTTTATAGTCAATCAAGACATATTTAGAGTCGTTTTTCATGATTAAATCGACTCTTCCATTTAGTTTCACTCCATCGATATCATATTGAAGATTGCTTATCTCCGGGCATAAAGTATTTAATTCTGTCTCTTGGAAGATATTTTTTTGAATATCTAAAATATCATTAAAAATTATTTCTTGATCTCTAGAAAGGAAGATATTTGCCTTATTATCTAGATTAAAAGAAGCAATGTAAGGAGAAGAAAAATAATTCTTATAATCAAAAGAAAGATCCTTTGCTAATAATTCTAATTCTTTATGAAACACTTTGCCTCTTGTTGAATAGATATTATCTTCAAACTCATCAATCTTTAATACATACTTTAAATAATATTTAAATTGACATTTAAAATATTCATTAATCGAGGTATATGATATTTTATCCAATTTATAATTAGTTTTAACAAAAGTATATTGATTTGAATAAGTTTTATAGTTGACATCTATACGACAATTAACCGCGTCATTTTCATTAACAAAATCAACTATGTAAGGAGAAGAAAAGCCAAAAGAATTAAATTCATCTAATCTCTTTCCAATAAAATTATTCTTCTTTTCGATAGATAAAAGATGATTTGAATGTAATTTATTGTCTTGAGAATATGAAACAACATCAAGATTCAAACTATCTTTAAGAGATGAAACGATGATTTCTTTTTGAGGCTTATTATAAGAAATATATAGATGCTTAATTAATGATAAATTAGTTTTAAGTTCCTCTTCGCTTAATTTAGATAGATTTAAATAGTTATTACGGGACAAAGCATCTTTTTCATATGAAGAAAAAAGATCATCATCTTTATACGCGGAAGGATAATTATCTTGATTAAAGTCTAAAACAAAAACATAATCATCAACATTAACATTATCTAATGATGTCACCATTATCGAATTATCAAAGATAAAATCGTAATGCATCTTTTTAGCTTTATAGATAAAATATGGTTTAATCTCATCTTTAGGTAAGGAATCTTTATCTAAGATATATTGATCAAGCAAGTTTTTAAATAATGAAAGATTCTTAATCTTAGGAAGAATAGATAAAGCACTTTGTTCAATATCATCGCAGTTAAGATTATCCATGAATAATTTAAAATCATGGTGATTTAAATAAGAAAAATATTTATCCTTAGAAAATTTAATCGGGCTAAATTGATTTTCTACATAAAGATGCAAATAGTAATCTTTACTAGCTATCACTTTAATCTGATTTAATTTAACTCCTTGAGACAATAATTTTCTTATCTCTTGTATTAGATAGATAATTTCTTCGTCAACATTATTAAATTCTTTAATCGATGGAAGATGATTATCGATATTTAAATCATAAAATTCATGATCTAGAGAATATAAATCAAGTAAATGTAAAAGTTCTACATCATCTTTTAAATAACTAGGAATTAATAAAATAGAATCTTTAAAGAGGCGAAGATACTCTTTATTGATAGTTAATAAATTATGTTCTAATAATTCTTTAAAAATAGAATAAAATCTATCTACCTTTTTAGAGACCCCTTCTTTGATAAATAAAAAGTTTTCTAAAGTCTCTTCAGCCTTTTCATAAGAATAATTGTAATGATTCTTTAGATACATGATAGTATCTATATTTCCTTGGTAAGTTAAGGCGTTAAATAAGTCCTCGCGGGTGATAAATTTTTCATCAGCAAAAAAATTATCTTCTTTTTGCTTTTCTAGTACTTGTCTAATTAAATTATTTACTAGATAAATCTTTTTCTTTTGCATGGTGGTTAAAATGTAAATATGGTGTTCCTTTCTCGTAAAAATTTTCTAAAGTCTCTTTCATCTTATTAAAGCATCTAAGCGATAAATCTTCTTCGCATTCCTTAAATGGGAGATCTTTATTTGGATAAAGAGGCTCTAGTACTTCTATTATAGGATATACATGTGATTTTCTTATCCGACCTTTTCTAAATAACACGACCATCGGGAAAACTGGCTTATTATTTTTGATGGCAAAACGGAAGGCTCCATCATAAAACGGACGAAGTCCAGGATAATAAGGCCAGAGGAATCCTTCAGGGGCAACAGCGATGAAACCTTTATTTTGTAATACCTTATTCATTTCTTTTTGAAAGTTGATATTAGCCCTAAATGAAGAAGGAATCGGCACACATAATAAATATTTCATAAATAATCTAGCGACAGGCACTCCGAAAGATTCTTCAAGGGTAAGTATTTTAATGAAGGAAAAGCGAGTCACTAAAGCATCTATCATTACAATATCCATGAAGTTAACATGGTTAAAGATGACTACCCCACCTTCTTTATTATTCTTTTTAAAGTTCTTTTTATTCTTTACCTTAACAAACTGAAAGAGCCTAAAATAAATAGTGAATACTATTAAAGCGATGAACAATAAAAAATAAGAAAAGGTTTTTTGAAAAAAACCTTTTGGCAAAAATTCATATTTTTCATCACATTTAAATCCATCCCCCGTATTAACTTGAGCAATATGGGTATCAAATTTATCTTCAGGATAAGATTTATATTTATTCTTCATTTATTTTCTAGTTGAACTTCTTTCTAAGATAGAAGAATAGAAAGGATACTCTTTAGTTTGTAAAGTTTTGTTAAGTTGCTTGGTAAGCATTCTCATAGCAATTGAGCCAACTTCATACATATCTACATCAAGAATAGTTAATGATGGACGAACAATTTTAGAATACTTAGTTCCAATTATTGAAAGAATTTGTACCTCATGAGGAACATCGATATGATTATCAGTCGCGGCGTTTAAGACTCCGCATGCTAAAGAATCTCTAGGACAAATATAAAATCCTAAATCTTTTCTTTCTTTAAATAATTCATAGAATTGATCATAAGTTTGCGTGTAGGAATCCGAAATTTCCTTTACAAAGAATTTATCTCCGTGACCTAATTTAATACATTCATCCTCAGCAATTTTTAAAAGCGAGGTCATAAGGGAGCCTTCACCTTCATCCATCTTTAAGAAATAGACATTTTCATCACCTTTTTCAAAGTGTAAAGAGATAGTTTTTCTTAAAGTTTGTTCATATTTTAGAGGAATGATTGCTACATTATCAGAAATTGATAATGAATCTCTACCGATCACGCAGACAGGGACCGAGTAGGAAACCATCTTTTTAATATCATCTTCCGATAGCTGATCATCAAAAATAACAACGCCTTCAACATTAGCTTGAATTACCTCTTCTACGACTTTTGAGGAAGCTTGCTTATCTTGAGATGTGACAAACAAAATAGTTTTATATCCATATATCTTAGCGATATCAGTCATACCTGAAAGCATATTAGCGACATATGAATACATCGATGAAGGAATAACAATACCAACCGAAGTAGTGTTTGATTTAGCTAAGCCTTGAGCAATCGCTGAAGGTTTATAGCCTAATCTTTCAATTGTTTCTAAAACTTTCCTCTTAGTTTCTTCTGTCACATTTCCTTTATCATTAATTACTCTAGAAACCGTAGCTAAAGAGAAGCCAGATTCAGTAGCAACCTGATAGATAGTGACTCTTTTCTTCATGTAATCTTCGTTCATAATATTCCTCCTAAATTATTTAATTTATTACTTTCCTAATTCTTTTAATCCTTCCATGATTTTAATGCCGGATGAGGCTCCAATTCTAGAAGCCCCAGCTTCAATCATAGCTAAGAAATCTTGAGCAGTTTTAACTCCTCCAGATGCTTTCACTAAAGCTTGATCTTTAACTGTATCTTTCATCAATTTAACATCATGAACAGTTGCTCCACCTTTAGAGAAGCCTGTTGATGTTTTAACAAAGTCAGCTTTAGCTTCTAAAGAAGCTTGACAGGCTAAAATCTTTTCTTCATCAGTTAAAAGACAAGTTTCAATAATTACTTTTAAGATTCGATCTTGACATGCTTCTTTAACTTTGGATATTTCTTCGACCAATAAATCTTTTCTATGGGCTTTTAAATCTCCAATAGATAAGACCATATCAATCTCATCCGCGCCATTAGAGATAGCGTCTTTAGTTTCGAATACTTTCGTTTCCGTTGAATTAGCCCCTAAAGGAAAACCGATTACCGTACATACTTTAACATCGGTTCCTTCAAGGCATTTTTTTGCTAAAGGAACGAATTTAGGGTTGATGCATACCGAGCAAAAATCATATTGTCTTGCTTCAGAGCATAGAGAAACAATTTCACTTTCAACTGCTTCTGGTTTTAATAAAGTGTGATCAATATATTTCGAATATTTCATAAATAACCTCTTTTTAATTATATATCACCTCAAAAAAATAGTAAAACATAATGAAAAAAATTTTCAGTAAACGTTTACATTAAATATTTCTAATTTAAATTTATTAAATAAACATCAAAAAAACCTAAAGTTTTGCCTCTAGGTTTTTTTGATTTATAAGAACGGAATGCTTTTAAGCTTGAGAAGGACTTCTATAAATGAACATTGCTAGCTTGATATTCGCTATAGCTTCTTCTCCAACATATTGGATAGAAATCATTTCAGAAGAGTTATTCGCATCATAATTGACAGTATAAGGAATTTCTACAATTTGATTTGGCTCGATGGTTATAGCTTCAGAAGATCCATTTTGAGAATATTTTCCGCTGGATCTAGAAGCATGTATTTTGATGGTGATTGCTTCTTCACCTAAGTTTTGAACGGTAGCAACATCATTATATTGTCCTTTAACAATATTATGATTGAGTTGCATCATGAATACTGAATCAGGTGCAATAGTCTCAGTTGTAGTATCATTAGTTCCATCATAACCAACTAAATCAAAGAGAGTTGCTTCCTCTTCTTCAATGGTAGTTTGCGTAGCCATACATACTGTAGAGTAGTTAGTTTGGTATGTACCATTAATATTGGTGTCCCCGCGAGATACCATTTGGCTCTTATCCCCTCTCCACTTATGAGGATTGTTTCCAGAATCTGAAGCGTAAGGTGGTAAGCCTATCTTTCCGTTAGTTGAAGAATATACAACTTCAGTTCTAGCAAAGCTAATTGTTACATCAGAATCAGGCATTGTTAAGTTATCTAATGCCGATATTTCATAACTGATTCCATCAGCTTCAATAGTATAAATAATTTGTTGTCCTGGTCTAATTTCACCTGAATAAGTGATGTCGGCTAAATTAAGAACATCATTCCAAACTAAATCTTTAGTGTTGGTGCCATCAGAGAAAGTTAAGTTTTCTCCTAAGGTAACTGTGTGAGTGTGATCAGCCTTACTTTCAAAATATGGGGATAAGGTGAGATCTTTATTTGGCATGTTGAAACTTGAAGGATAAACTTGATTTTCATCAGCAGTATCTTGCCATCCCATGAATAATGAATCAGCTGGTACAGTTACATTATCATTAGAAAGGGTTACCGCGGAACCAGGTTTATAATCCTTAGTTTTACCGATTGAAGCATCTTCTTCAATAATGTCGCCTTCAGTTAAGGTAAGAGTCTTATCTTCGATAGTTTCATAGTCTTCAACATATCCATAGATACCAACTTTAAGCTCTTCAACTGGATTAATTAATTCCATAGTTACTAATGTATTACCGTTAGTCCAACCAGAGAAAGAAGTAAAGACAGTTTCAACTGAGTTAGGTTCAATATGGATTGGAGCTGATGCATTCTTCTCATTTAAGACATTTCCTGAACTATTGGTTTGATATAGTTTTAAATCAACTGCTTCATCACCAAAGTTTTCAATGGTGTAAGTAATCGCATATGATTCAGTATCAATTACTTGATAACGAGATAAGAACATCGTATGCCATCCACCTGGAACTTTTAAATCCTTATTTAAGGTTTCAAATGTTCCTCCATCAGCATGGAAATAAACTCCAGCTTCATCATTAACAGTAACTGTAGTTAAAGTGTCTGAGTAAAGATAAGCATTTTGAGAAGTTTGAGGGTCGCTAGTACGTTGCTCCCAAGCAAAGTCAGAAATCTTACCATAGGTTGGCTTTTCGCCCTCAGCGACTTTCTGAGCGGCATAAGCTTCGCTTGGAACATCAAATATAGGTTGAATTGCTGCATCTTTTCTGATGGTAACAAAGTTAGCCCCAGCGTAGAAGTCACCATATAAGTTTGAATCATTAGGATTATCGGCTAACCAACCGGTTATAATCTTACCTTCAGGAATATCAATTAAGATATCTTCGCCGATAACAAGTTCAGTGTTAGAAAGAATAGTTTTTGAGGTAGTGCCATCAGCAAAGGTAGCCCCACCTTTTAAGGTAAGAACCTTTTCAACAGGTTCACGGTCATGACGATTAGGATCATCTTCAAAATCGTTATCTGGACGAGTGGTAATTCCAAAAGGTGGACGATCTTCTCCTCCTGGAACGCTAGATGAAGATGAAGTCGTGTTACAAGCAGTGAAGCTCATTAGACCGACTAAACCTAAAAGTAAGGAACAAGATGTTAATTTAGCAATTTTTTTCATAATTAATTTGCCTCCTCGTCATCATGATGGACAAATATCTTTTTGAGATTATCTTTATTGATTAAGAAGATGCAGACTAGAACTTCCGCAGCGCTTAATCCAAGTAAGACGCCGAAAGATATTTGAATTGCGTTAACTGCTTTAATCCAATCAGGAGTGATTTTATAGATTTTATCAGTCGCAGCGATACCGTTCATCGCATTAGAGTGAACGACAGTATATAAGATTCTATGCGCGCTTTCTCTCATCGCCCAAGCAAATTCACCATATTCACCAGTTCCTCCTTCGCTAGTAGGAGCTGCGAAATCAAAGGCACCATCGCTGATTCTTCCATCAGGTAAATCATTTCCGGTGAAGACGCTGACTGCAAAGTTTCCGCCCATTGCTGATGTAGTATCAGTAACAGCTGCTCCAGTCATACCAAATTCATCACGTAAGACAGTATTGAAGAATCCTTGAGTTCCAGAGCTCATCATACCGATTGAGTTAAGGCTTCCCATAACTCCTTGAGCCCCGTATTCAGAGATGGCGATTTCGTAAGGTTTTAAATAGATTTCTCTAATGGTTTGTTCATTAGCCCAGGTGAATCCGCCGCATCTATAAGTTTCTTGATCATTTAAGACGCAGTGCTTTAAGTAGACATAGGCTCCTCTAGTTGCCATACCTCTAACGGTTTCACCAGCGATGACACCCATCAAGAGAGGATCTTCAGAATAATATTCGAAGTTTCTTCCGCCGTAAGCTGAACGATGGATATTCATTCCCATTCCATATAATCCAGCCATACCTGCCCAGAGCATATCTTCACCCCATTGGCAGCCATAGTAGTAAGCTAATTCTTTGTTAAATGTTGAAGCGACGATACCATTACATGGATAAACAACTGGAGATTCATTCTTTAATGAATCGTTCTTTCTAGTTGCTAATCCTTGCTCGTTAGCCCCGCCGATGCTGTAGCCTTGGTTTGGTCCATTACCACCATTATGGTCAATGACTGCAGGTTTAGAAACAGAACCCATAGCTACGTTCTTTCTTTCACCATCGGATAATAAGCTAACTAAATCATCCCAAGTCATTTGATCTAATAAGTCATCCCACATTGGATCATTATAATCGATCCATTCATCGTTAGTTGGATCTTCATCCTCGTCAGCTTTCGCTCTTAACATAGCAAGTGTGTATGAAGTGCTAGTCGAACCAAATGTTGGATATCCTCTATCAGAAGTTTTAGCTTCTTCAGGGATTAAGGTTGGTTGAGCTCCGCAGCTAGTTACTCCTCCCCAGCTCTTTTCTAAGTCATCTTTCATCTGTTGAGTTGGGATAACTACTTCGCGATCATAAGTTCTTGTGTTATCAGCATTTAAACCATATTTAACTGTTCCAGTCCAATCAGAACGAGAAATATAATCAACGTGATTGGCTTCATTAGCGTTATCATAGATATTTAAATCTGCGTTATCAAATTTATTAGTAATTTGATTTCCGGTAGCTAATGATGTGCTATAAGTAGTTTTATCTTCTTCTTTATCGAAGGAATAAACCATTTCAGGATCACCAGCTTCAGTCATACCATCTTGAGTAGTATAACCTTTATCAGCTAAGATATTGTTAATTGCCTCATGGGAATCTTTAGCAACAGTAAAGTAGTAAGTTCCTTCATCGACAACATAAGTTTTCGCGTCATATGAATCATAAGAAGCTAAATCTTTTCCGCTGACTTCCATAGTGATGGTCGCTGTTTGTCCTGATTCTAGTAATGGAGTTTTTCCAAAGTCTACTAATTCAACAGAAGCTTTTTCAATTCCACCTTCAATATATGGCTTTTGTAAATATAATTGAACGGCTTCTTTTGCTGTAACATCACCGGTATTGGTAACATCTACCGTAATCGTGTATTTATCATATAATTTATGATCGATTTCTTCAGTTCCAGGAACGACATTAAAGTTAGAATATTCAAATGTTGAATAAGATAAGCCATAGCCAAAAGGATAAGCAACCGCTTGATTATAATCAAAGTTACCTGCGTTACCTTTCTTCATGACAAAGTCTTCATAGCGGGTCTCTGTATAACGATATCCCATATAGATACCTTCTTGATAGACGATGTTTTCAATGCTATCGGTATCAGTGTCGGTTCCAGCATTAACCGCGTTTTGGAATGTGCTAGCAGAGGTTTGTCTCCATTGATTTACTAGAGGGCTCTCTGCTCCGTTAACTAAAGTTCCATAGTTAGCTAAAACTGGATTAAGGTAATGATATTTCCAGAAAGTATCAGATAATTTTCCTGAAGGAGAAATTGCCCCACTTAAGACTTCACCGATTGCGTAAGCACCTTGAGACCCCCAAGATCCTGCCCAGATTAATCCATCGATACCAATTTCATCGACGAAATCGCATTGAACAGGGTTAGCTGAGTTCATGATGACGATGACGCTATCGAAGACTCCATTATCTCTCTGCGCGCATAAATTAGTTAAAATGTCTCTTTCAGTATCTGATAATTTAAGATAGTTTCCATCTTTATAATCGACTGTATAATTGCTACCGAAGACATTAAAGTTATTATCATCTTCATAAGCCGTTAGATCCATACCTTCGCCGCCGGTACGAGAAAGAACGAACACCGCAGCATTAGCTCTTTGATTTTTAGCTTCTGGTAAAACATCCCAAGGTGCATCGCCAATAGTTGCAAATTTACCAACGCCGGATGCTCCAGCTGGCCATTGTCTACCGTATGTTCCAAAATTTTCTTCATACCAGGTGTATAAATCGCGGTTTACAGTTAAACCAGCGTCTTCAATACCATCGATTAAAGAAACGTTTTCCGTTCCTCCGCCTCCTGAGCCAGTACCACTTAAGATAGGTTGAACGGATGAAGTTGAGAATAAGCTAACGCTAGCTCCTTCACCTAAAGGTAAAACTGGATTGCCTTCTTTATTACTATTTTTTAAAAGGGTCAAGCCTTCATCGACTACTGTTTCCGCGTAAACTCTACCATTATTCTTAACATCAGATAGATTATCAAATGCTGACTTATAATATTCTAAGTCACGATATCTTGCATCTGGATCTGGTTCAAGTATCTGAGTAGGTTGATTGAGGAAGGCAGAGATTGTTCCTGCATTTTCCATAGCAATCGAACTAGCAGTAGAAATGATAGCAAATAAAACTGTGGTTGCAGTTAAGCAGATTTTACCTGTCAACAATAAACCTTTTAGATGTTTTGATTTTGACATACTTCATTTCCTCCTTCATTTTCAGTTTGTTTAATTTGTTTAGATTGTCTTAAAAAGACAGAAGCGATGCTAACGCCTAAAATAAGTAAGAATAAGATGATGCTGCATAGATAGCCATAGTAAGTTGTAACTATAGCTTGCATTGTGATTCCACCAAAGAATTGGGTTGTAAAATACCAATAACCATCTTTAATGAATAGCATAAAAGCAGCAAGTTCAAGGACGCCTAAAGCAACAGGTGCCAATGACTCTGTCCATTTTGTTAAGGATAATCCTACTCCTAGGATAATAGCAAAAACGGAACAGATGACGGCAGGTTGGCTAAAGTATTGAGCGTAATCCATTGTAGAAAAAGCTACAGAATAGATGATTACTTCAATGACAGACAATAAAACTCCACCCATTGTGAAGTAAAAGCCTATCCCGCGTCGTTTAAAGAAATTTTTAATTCCTAAGATAACGTTTTGCATGATAAGTTATCTCCTTTCAATAACAAAATTAATCACTATTAGTAATATTGCAAGCGGTTACACATAATACCAATATAAGTAAGACATAACTGCAATAATTTTTCAAAAGATGTGCATTATGCTATAAAATAAAAGGCTAAATTTGCAATCTTAAGACTAAATTATGGCTATTCATGAAGTGAAAACTAAAGAAAATATTTGCAATGTAAAAGATAGATATTTTTCATATTCAAATAAAAAAAGACCCCTAGAAATTAATCTAGAGGTCTAAGTTTTTATCTCCTAAATTGAGGTAAAATCTTGCTTTTGATAAGATTCATTCTTAGTTAGTTTTTTTATCTCCGCGACGATTCTAATAAGCTCTTTACATCTTCTAAATAATAATTCAGATCTTATTTTTACTGTGAACGGAACATCTTTATAAGATGGTTTCTCCGCTAAAGAGAATTGATTATAGCGTTCAAACGGTAAGGTTGGATCGTTTGGATCGAGAGCAAGATGCAATCTGACAATCTTTCCAGAAATTGAAAGCTTAGCCACGATTTCGCCATCTTTAGTGAACTCTTCATTCTTGAATGTCATATTAGCTTCTAATCCAAATGACAATAATAGATTCTTTAAATCAGAATAATAGAGTCGGCTGCGAGGAGAAATATCATTAAACTTTTCAGTAAATGGAACCCTAACTATCGATGAATCATCATTATTGATTGGGGTTTCACTTTCTTCGTCATTATCATCAGGATCATCATCGAAATCATCTTCGATTGTAGCTTGATCCTCTAAAGATTCTGCTTCATCGTTATCATTAACAAACGGTGAGTAGACAACATCTTCTACATCAAAAGTTTTTTTTTATAGAAGAACACTTTTCCGTGAGTTGCTAAGACGGCAACCGCGACATTTAAATCGATATCATCACAGATGACGGTGATAGGTTCGCTCACCGCTTCATGCATCTTAACGAAGATTCTTTGAGTTGATAGAGGAATCTCGTTGCAGGCTTTTAATGAATCGATTGAGATAGTCTTATCTGCGACATATTTTAATGCGGTCTCAATATAGACGTTTTGACTCTCGCCATCTTCATGGTTAAGTCCATCATCAAATTCAACTGCAGGAATTAACGAGCAAATCATATTAACCGAAGGTAATTTGTTTCCATCAAATCTAGCTGCGTAGAATTCATCAGCCGAATCAGTCATATGCTCGGTGATACCTAATTTTTCAAAAATTGCATCTCCGTCGATTTCAATATCTTTTGTGAAATCATAAACTTCATAATTTTTCTTGAATCTAAATTTACGATCTTGACATAAAATCTTAATTAAATCGCAAGCTCTTCTACATCCGAGGTCTGATTTAACTTTGACGGTAAATGGAACATCCTTGAAGGCATGTTTTTCACCTAAAGAGAATTGATGGTATTTAGTGACTTCAAATCTCTCGTCTTCAACATCTAAGGCAAGGTGTAATCTTAATGTCTTACCAGAGATAGTCATCTTTGCGACTAATCCACGTTTTCTAAAGGTTTCATTTTTATTAGTTAAACGAGATGTAACGCCGTATTGTAATAAAGTATTTTTAAGAGTTGAATAATATTCTTTAGTCTTAGTTGGTAAGAATTTTAACTTATTAATATAAGTACGTTTTGCAATTGTTCTAAAGACTTGAGTTTCTTCTCCTTCGCTTACTGGAACAACAACTGGTTCAACTTTAGTTTCTTCAACAGTTTCAACTACAGGTTCTTCTTCTAAGGCAATTGTAGTTTCTTCAACTGTTTCTTCCTTAGCTTCTTCTTGAGGCTCTTCGGTAGCTTCTTCCGCTACTGTCTCTTCAACAGGTGCCTCTTCGCTTAATTGAGGTTCTGCCTCTTCTTTCGCTACAGCAGGTTCTTCGTAAACTGTTTCTTCTACAATCTCCTCAGCGATTGGTTCAGCTTCAGTTTCAGGAACATAAGGAATATCCTCAGCTAATAAACCTTCATAAACTTTTTTAGCTCTGTAAGCTAAGATGAAAAGTAAGATAAGGAATGCGATTCCGATAACTAACACTTTATATAAAGCATAGAAACCAACTAAAGGGATGGTGACGAATACTCCGCCGAACAAGCAGATTTCTAAGCAGATATCTAAAGTGTTAACCTTAGTTTCAACCATTTGCTTCTTGAATAAAGAAATGATGATAGTAACTGCTAATAGAACTAAGATAATTGCAGTAATTACTAAGATTGTTAAGTTAACTGCGCCTTCAGTGATATTATTAATTCCGCAATAATCGACATAGAAGAAACCATATGTAGCGATTGCTGCGATTAATACTACAGTTGGTAAAGATAATTTCTTTGCCATCTCAGAGAAATAATAAGAAGATGGGCGATCAGTTTTAAGCTTTTGTTTTGGCGCGCCTAAAGCTCTAAAGTAGGTGATAGCTAATAATCCAAATAAAATCATTAACCATACCGCGATTAAAGTCATGATAATGTATCTATTATATTTGTTTTCATAATAAGAAAGAGATATGCAGGAAGCAAATCCGATTACTACATAGATACAGAAGTGAACGATGTAATCGATAGCGTTTAACTTTCTTAACGATTTAAAGATAGATAAAGCTAAAATGATAAGCAATATGATCATTGGAACTAAACCAACTATCATAATTTGCTCAGCTGGAGCAAAATCTGCAAATGCAGGAATTGCTTCCTCTAATAAGAAGATTCCATTCGCGTAGTAAGCAACGATTCCGAATACTAATCCTAAAACTAATCCGCTGATGATGAATAACAATGGATTGAATGCTTTATAAAGATTTACAAAATAAGTTCCAAGTCCTGTAGATTCTTCATTTGTCTCGGTAATCTTCAACGCGCGGACAACTAAAAGAATTAATCCAAGAACCGCTAAGATAGTCCAAACAATAACTCGGACTGATGTGTTTTGGTCGTAACCGACCGAAAGACCAAAGCAAGCCAAGCTTATCCCTAAGAAAGTAACTAAGGAAACATCAGCTTTTGTAGAATACTTTTTGGTCAATCCTGGTAAGGAGAATAATAGGAATAATGCCGTGACAAACAATAAGAAAATGTTCATTCCCATATTAAATGGTTCAACATAATCTGTTGGGAGAATTACATCAAAAAATCCTAATTGAACGGATAAAAAGCATCCTATTCCAAATAGGGCTCCCATGGCAAGGGCAAAGATTCCATCGATTTTTCCAAAAAAATCTTTAAAAAAGTTTGTTTGTTCTTTTTTCATAAAAGAAAACCCCTTTCATTTATCCCATTTTAATATTAAAAACTTATAAATGACAATATCTTTTTCTAAAAAAGGGGTAAAACGTATCTAAAAAACAGCAATTTTGGCAAAAATGTTTCCTAATATTTCGCTATATTGAAAAAATTATTCATATTTTTCAAGGATATAAAGAGGCTTTAAAACGGTATTTAAATTAACGTAATACGGTTTTTCAGTTTTAGAAGCTACATTAACAGGGCTATCTTCATCTCTTAAATTTTCTATTTTTATTAAAAATGGTTCTCTATCATATGGAATAACTCTAACGATTTCATTATTTTTAAAATCGTTCTTTCTAACGATTTTAATAGTTTTTGAAACTTGATCTACTTCATCTATATATCCAAGATAAGAATGATTTACATCTCTAGATACTCTTAAATCTATAATATCATCGGAAGTAAAATTATTTTTTAAGTACCCTAATGATAACGGTCTATTTTCAATTTCTAATAACGCCTTTAAAAGTTCTTTTTTAGAATTCTCATCATACTTATTTTCTTTAATTAATCGTAATGCTTTAGAGTAAATTAAACCTATCTTAGCTACATAGTATTCTGATTTCATTCTTCCTTCCACCTTAAAAGATTGACAGTATGAAGCTAATTTATCGATGATTTCAATTCCCATCAAATCTTTTACTCCTAAGACAAAAGGATCCTTTTTATCTATATCATTAGAAAGATAATATTTCCATCTACATGAATGCGCGCATAATCCGTCATTTGCCCCGCGAAGACATAAATGATCGCTAAGGGAACATCTTCCAGAGATCGATGAGCACATTCCTCCATGAATAAATACTTCTATATCACAAATATTTTCTTTGCTAAGAGATATTATGTTATCTAAGGTGCATTCTCTAGCTAAGACGATTCTCTTTACTCCGAGGGAGGCAAAGAACTTCATCGCTTCTTTATTCATGCATGATACTTGAGTTGAAAGATGGACTTCTAGTTTCAAGCCTAGTTCCTTAATTTTTTGAATTAAGAATAAAGATGATACGATAACTCCATCAACATTTCTTTTTTCTAATTCTCTAAGATAATCTACAATTTGATTTCCTAGATTATTCTTTATTACCACATTAACAGTAACATAGACTTTCTTATTATAGGAATGAGCAAACTTAACTCCTTCTTCAATCTCATCTAGGGTAAAATTATCTGCTTTATTACGAAGTGAAAAGTTTTTTCCACCTAGATAGACTTCATCTCCTCCATAGAGAACAGCAAACTTTAATTTTAATAAATTTCCAGCAGGTAATAATAATTTACTCATAGTCCCTCTTTAATCTTTTTTACGATATCTTTATCATCATCTAAATACGAATCAATAATTAGATATTTTATTTTATCTTGATTTTCCTTAATAAAAGGCAAATTAAACACTAGTTTAGATGAATATAAAGCGAATTGATCATCTTCATAATAGATTAATTCTTCCTCTCTAGATTCTTCTTTAAGGGAATTAAAATCAAAATGATTAATATTTAAAGAAGGATTTAATTCTAAATTAGCTTTAGACAACTTTCTTTTAGAAACAAATAATTGAGGATAATAATAACCTAAGATCCCTAATGGTCCATAAGAAGATAAAATATCTTCCATAGTTATCTCATCTAAATAAGATAAAATCACATTATCTATTTTAAAAGAAAATAAAGTTGATACTTCCTCTTTAGAACGAAGTAAAGTTGGAGAGAAATATATCATCTTATCTAAACAGTTATACTCTCTAGCCTTATTTAGATAATAAAAATCAGAAAAAATAATCTTATACTTACTTTTCATAAGAGAAGCAATCACCAAAGTAAGATACACTTCATCTTTAGATAAGACCATCTTATCTAAGAGAAGATAAATATCTTTATTAAACTTTTTTTCAATTTTATAAACAAGCTCAAAATCTATTTGATACTTTTCTTTATCAGTTAGGTATTTGATAGGTACGATGATTCCATCACAGTAGAGAAGATTAGAATCTTTAACTTCCTTACTTCTTAAATCATCATATTTAAAATAATATAGTATTTCCATTATTCAAGTTCAAAGGCTCCGGTGTAGAGCTGATAGTAGACTCCTTTCTTAGCAATTAAATCATCATGATCGCCGCGTTCAATAATTCTTCCATGATCTAAAACGATAATCGCATTAGAATTTTGAATGGTAGAAAGTCTATGAGCGATCACGAAGACTGTTCTTCCTTTCATTAGTTCATCCATTCCTTCTTGGACTAATGATTCAGTATAAGTATCAATCGATGAAGTCGCCTCATCTAAGATTAATACCGGAGGATTATATAATGCCGCGCGCGCGATGCTCAATAATTGTCTTTGACCTTGGGATAAATTTCCTCCGTCTCCAGTTATATATGTATCGTAACCATTTTCAAGAAGTGATATAAATTGATCAGCACGGGCTAATTTTGCTGCCTTAATGACATCGTCATCGCTAGAATCCATCTTTCCATAACGGATATTATCCTTGATGGTACCAGAGAACAAGTGAGTATCTTGAAGCACCATGCCTAAAGAATGTCTTAAATCATCTTTTTTAATATCTTTTATATTGATTCCGTCATAAGTGATAATTCCTTCTTCAATATCATAGAAGCGATTGATTAAATTAGTAATTGTAGTTTTTCCTGCACCTGTTGCCCCTACGAAAGCTAATTTTTGACCTGGCTTTGCATATAAAGATATATCGTGTAATACCTCTTTATCTTTAGAATAGCCAAAATTAACATTAAAGAAGCGAACATCTCCTTTTAATTTAATTAACTTAACTTGGTTATTTTCATCAATATATTTCCAAGCCCATTGATTGGTAGCTTCATTTTTTTCAATCAAATTACCGTCTTCATCTTCAATAACATTGACTAAAGTAACCTTGCCATCATCTATTTCCTTCTCTTGATCTAATAAATCAAAGATTCGTTTTGCTCCGGCAAGAGCCATGAATATATAGTTAATTTGATTAGATACTTGACCTATTGGATTAGTAAATTGACGGTTATAAAGCAAGAAAGCCGCGAAAGCTCCAGTTGTGAATCCACCTACATTATTGAAGGCTAATAAAGAACCGATAACCGCGGTTATTGCAAAGTTTACATATCCTAAATTATGTATTATCGGCATTAAAGATATCGAATATTTGTTAGCTTTATAGTTAGACTCTCTCATTCTATCATTTAAAACATCGAATCCTTTTTTTACTTCATCTTCATGATTAAAGACTTTAATCACTCTTTGTCCTTCAATCATCTCTTCGATATAACCATTGATTTTAGATAAGACTATCTGGTTATCTAAAAAGTATCCTGAAGATTTACTTCCGATGATTTTAATAGCTATTAACATCAAGCTTACTGAAAATACAGTTACTAAAGTTAATATCCAAGATGTCATAATCATCAAGATAAAAACTGTCACTATAGTAACTAATGAAGCGAAAATTTGAGGGATAGATTGAGAAATCATCTGCCTTAAAGAATCAGTATCATTGGTATAAGTTGACATGACTTCACCAATAGTCTTGTTATCAAAATAATTTAAAGGTAAAGTTTCCATCTTTTTAAACATGTCATCTCTTAACTTTTTTAAAGTATCTTGAGTTACAAAGACTAAGATAAATTGATATAGATAAGATGTGATAATCGAGACTAAAAATAAGCTACCCATCAAAATAGTAAACGTGATTAAAGGTCCGATTTCTGAAGGATTCTCGATTAAAGGAGGCAACACTTTATCAATCAAATCTCTTAAAAGCGACATCGCATAAACTTGTGAGATGCTAGAAGCTAGTAAAAGAATGACGATAATAACTATCTTATAAGTATTAATCTTCCAAACATAAGAAAGAATCCTTTTTAAGATTCTAAAAGGATGATCGATTTTAACTCGATAATTGATTCTTCTTTGAGCCATATCACTTTCCTCCTTTAGTTTGAGCAAGATATATTTTCTTATATACCTCATTCTCTTTTAAGAGCTGTTCATGGGTTCCAATATTGGCAATTTTTCCGTCAACCATGAACAAAATAATATCAGCATCTTCAACGGAGGAGATTCTTTGAGTGATTATAAATTTTGTTGTAGACGGAATCTCTTCTTTAAAAGCTTTACGAATCAAAGCATCAGTTTTGGTGTCAACCGCGGAGGTTGAATCATCTAAGATTAATATTTTAGGTTTTTTTAATAGAGCCCTAGCAATACAGATTCTTTGCTTTTGACCTCCTGAAACATTCGTTCCACCTTGTTCAATATAGGTATCATATCCATCATTAAACCTAGAGATGAACTCATCAGCTTGAGCTAATTTACATGCAGCGATTAATTCTTCATCAGTTGCATCTTTATTTCCCCAACGGAGATTATCTTTGATAGTTCCGGAAAATAAGACGTTCTTTTGTAAAACCATGCTTACTTGATCGCGAAGAGATTTAATATCATAGTCTTTAACATTAACTCCTCCGACTAATACTTCACCTTGATTGACATCATATAATCTAGGAATTAGATTCATCAAGGTAGTTTTACCTGATCCAGTTGAGCCAAATATTCCAACAACCATTCCTGATTCAACTTTAAATGAAATATTTTTTAAGGCTAATTTATCATCATCATGCAAATAAGAAAAAGATACATCTTTAAATTCAACTGAACCATCTTTAATCTCATAAAGCGGAGAAGAGCAATTTTGAATGGTAGGAACTTCGTTTAATGCTTCAATGATTCTATCGGTAGAAGCTTTAGCCATAACTAGCATCATGAATACCATCGAAACCATCATTAAAGCTGATAATATTTGAATCGCATAAGTTATAAATAAATATAGAGTTGAGCCTTCTCCATAGCCATCCCGCGCGATCATTAATGAGCCAACAAAAGCAACTATAGTAACTGAAGCATAGATAATAAACATCATAACTGGAGAGTTTAAAGCTATGATCTTTTCAGCCATTTTAGAATTAGATGCAACTTCAGATGAAGCGTGTTCAAATTTTTTATTTTCTAAATCTTCATTAACATAAGATTTAACTGTTCTAATTCCAGTTATATTCTCTTGAACAATTAAATTTAAATGATCATATTTTTTAAACATCTTTTTAAAATAAGGATTAGCTTTTGTAATAATTATGATAAGTAAGATAACTAAGATAGGTGAAGCGATAACAAATACCCAGGCTAACCTAGAATTAGCTAAAAAAGCCATGATTAAAGAAAATATAAAAATCAGAGGCGCGCGAAATGAAATTCTAGTCGTCATCTGAAATGATTGCTGACAGTTTGTGATATCGGTAGTTAATCTAGTAATCAAAGAAGAAGTAGAAAATCTATCAATATTTTCAAAAGAATAATCTTGAATGTGATAGTAAAGATCTTTTCTAACACTTTTTGCAAATCCAGAAGAAGCATTAGTAGCTAATATTCCAGATACGACTCCTCCCATGAGGGCTAGTAAAGCTAAAATGAGCATTATTACCCCATAACAATAAACATAAACATTTGGAGTTTGAGGAAATAACCATTCAAAGTAATTTACCACATTATTCATGAATCCAGAGATAATCGAACTAGGCTCAAGTCCCGAAGCCCTATCAATAACATCGGCCATAAATAATGGTAATATAGCCTCAATTAAAGCTTCGATAGCAACAAAAACAGGTGTCAGCAACGCCTGGGCACGATAACCTTTTGAATGCTTAAAATATAATTTCCACATCGCTTACCTCCATAAATAAATATCCAACTTTCGTTGGATATTTAATTTATTTTTTTGAATCTTTATTATTTCCTTTTATCTTTTTTTCTGGTTTAGAGTAGATTCCATATCCAATTAACAATAAACCTGAAACAATTAATAGACAGACAAATATCCATAATAAAGTTATATCGGTTATCATCGGAGCAACCATCATCCACATACCAACGGAAACGAAAGTTAAGGCGACGACAACCCACCAGATCGGATAATATGATTTAGAGTCTCTTTGATGGAAATATCCCCTAAAGACTTCAACGCAGCCACGAATCCATAAAGCAAGTCCAGTGATCGCGCATGCTCCGTTAACCGGAATGATATTTAATTGAGGAATCCATTGTCCTAAAATTAAATATAAATCCACTAAAAGTAACAAGATAAATTCGATTATCGTTAATATTTTAAGGGTTTGTCCAGTGGTTCTAATCATCTTTCTAAGTAACCAACCAAACAAATATAAAGATAAGAAGAAGGCAATTATTAAATTAATGATTTGTTGCCCCCAAGATTTCCAAACAGCCCATTCTACATTATTCCAAACAGGCATTAAGAAAATCGATAAAATAATTAATAAGATACCTACAACAATGAAAAGCCAAAATAATTTGTTGTTCTTTTTAAGTTCAGGAAGTTTTAAACTCATAATATATTCACCTCGTGTGTATTATAATATTTTTAATTTATTAATTAAAATAATAACATTTTATAACATTAAAAAAGTAGGGAACTTGTCCCTACTTTAGTAAATAAAGATTAGATTAATTAAGCAGCGTCAGCAATTGGAGCAAAGTATAAGGTTATGCTTCTAACTCTAATTTGTGCTCCAACAGCATCTAACTTAATATATTGATATGTTGTATCAAAAGATAATGTATAGTCAGCATAAGCTGAAGTGACAGCCTGATCTGCGATAGTAGTGCTGAAATCAACTCCATCAGTAGAAGCGGTGACATTTAATGTTGCGTCTTTATTACCAGCACTAAATGAAATTCCATACATAGCACGAGTAGTAGCAATTATAGCTGTTGAATCGTTTGTATCACTATCATATAATCTTAATTCTTTTGTGAAGTGAGCTATATTAGTTGTAACGGTAGTAACTGTATCTAGAGTATGAACTTCATTTTCAGCATATTGAACACCTGCTGGATAATCTCCAAACACATATGTTACTGCATCGGCAGTAGTTGGATCTACTGGCTCTGGCTCTTCTGGTAAAGGTGTTTCATTAGTAGTTCCAGTTCTTTCTCCAGTGTAATAGATAGTAATAGAATAAACATTTACAGTATAAGTAGAAGGATTAACTAAGAAAAATTCATCAGTGGTTCCATCAAATGTATAGGTATAAATCTTTCCATCACCTGAAGTAGTAGAAGTAGCTGTGATTTTTGTTCCTTGATCATTTAATCCTGCATACATTTCTAAATTATCATATTGACCATAGACAAATACTTCTATTTTAGTGATATCAGAAATGTTATTACTGATTAAGAATCCATCAGGATTAATATTAAACTCTTGAGGAAATTGAGTGTTTTCTACAACATCTCTAGTGATGACTTCAGGAACGCTATTGAAGTTAGATGGATCAATAACGATTGTCTTATCATCTGATGGATCAGGATCTGGTTCTGGATCGGTATCAGGTAATAATTCAATGTCAGTAGCGATAACATTAATTCTTCCACTAGTAACTCCAACTGCATAACATTCAAGATTAACTTTTCTTCCGTTGTTTTCCTGTGTAACTATTTCTTCTAAATCAGAAGGTAAATATGCGAAAGATAAGGTGACAGATGAACCTTCTACTGTGAAGTTTTCATACTGACTAACAACGAGAGTTGCATTTTCCATAGATACATAATGAATATCATCAGCGTCAGCAGCATAAGCATCAACTTCGGTTGCTGTCCATGCAACAGGTGTGACAGGATCTAAAGTAGGTGCAGTTTCAGTTAAAACTGTTACATCAGAATCATTTGTAACTTCAACTTGCATTACTTTTTGATAGTCGCTAGCAGTTCCATCAACACGAACATAAGCTCCTACAGCAGCTGGGGAAGTAAATCCTTTTCCACCCTTGTAAACATAAACATAGCCGGTTTCATCTCTTAAGACTAAAGCTTTTTCAGTCGAAGCAACGACGACACCTCTTAAGTTTGTGATTGTCGCGCCGTCTGCAGCTTGTTTAGCCTCCGCGCAAGTTGTGACATCTTCTTCATCAGGAACTGATGTCGTGGTATTTGAAGGTGAGCTGGTAGTTGGGTTAGAGGTTTGTGAGGTTGATGAAGATGAGCCACCGTCAGAAGTAGGTGTAGAAGAGCTTGTTGGTCCTCCACACGCGACTAATACGCCACATAAGGCGAATAGTCCTAATGTAAATAATCTCTTATTCATTTAAATCTCCTTTATATTTACAAGCTCATTCTAACAAAAAACGAAATTAAAATGCAACTTTTAGGTGAAAAAGTGAGTATTAAAAATGATTTTTAAGAAGAAACCCCTTACAAATGTATTTAAAACAAAATTTTCGATAAAAATGATTAAAGAGTGACTGATTCTTGATTCGAAAGTATTAAAAGTTCATTTAATCCTTCATCGCGGAAGACTTTTAAAGTAGCTAAAAAATGTTCAGATAGATTATTAGATTTTTGAACTTCATTGATATTATACCAATTAACTTCACCTTCATCTGATGATTTTAGCTCTCCATCAAAGTCATTTGTCTTTAATAGGATAGATAAATATTTATCATCTTTATCAAAATACTCTTTTACTCCGACTATTTTTAAAGAATGAACATCTAAATTTGTCTCTTCTTTAATTTCTCTAACCGCGGTTAAGATTATCGAATCATCATTTTCAACATGACCACCTATAAAGGAAAGACCATGAGTTTTCTTATTAATTCGGTTTTGCAATAATATTTTATCGTCTTTATAAATCATAATTATAACTGTGACAAAAACTTTTTTTCTCATAATTCCCTCCTTGTTGATACTAAATTTTATATCGTTAACAAGCTTTCTTTCAAGAAAAAATCTTATTTTAGTTTGTCATTTAAAAAATAGATGGTTTCCCATCTACTTTTAATATTTGTCTTAGCAAGAGATTTGTAATAGCCATTTAGGCGATTTTTTGAATAATGGAATTCCAAAACCAATAGTCAAAGCGATGACATATAAAATCGAAATTATAAAAGTTACATATGAAGGTAATCCAGCGAATAATCCAATTAATGAGATCACGATTGTTAAGGCTCCAAAAAGAAGCGCGGTTAAAGAATAAATAACTGATGAGACAGAATTTTTGATTTCATTATAAGAAGACCAGTTGATCTTATAATAATGGAAGTTAAGGATTAAGCCGTACATTCCCATTCCTAAAATGTAGATTTGAGGCATCAATATTACTTCTAAGATGATAAAGATATCTAATGGAAATAATACGCAAGTGATTATCGAAGCAATTAAGGTAAGGGAACCAACAATTGTCTGATTTACTATTAGTTTAGATAAAACAAATTTTTTAGAAGAAATCGGCAATGATTTAATTATCGAAATACCTTGTTTTTCTAAAGTTATCGCAAATGCCGTGTAATTAGAGATTGAGCTAATAACGGCTAATATTCCAGGCATGACTAATCCTAATACATAGTAATATGTCATAATTTCATCAGGATCTTGAGATTCAAACGGCGTGTATCTTAAAAGAAACGGCATTATGAGGGCTAGTATAGATCCAACAAAGCAGCCAAGTAGGACCATAGGATTAGAGACTAATGTTGCTATATCCTTTTTAAACATAGTCCATGTTAAAGGAGACGATCTAATATCTTTTGAATTAAACTTTCTTTTTGATTCTACGATAAATAAAGCTTGATAGAATTTTTCATAGAATAGGGAATATAAAACAACAATGATTGCTGTCGATAATATAGCAAAACCTACCAGCAAGCAAACATAGAGGATATCATGATCGATAATTCCTAATTCAACCCATTTTAAGAATGGTAATATTATTGAGATGACATTATTAATTTGATTTGCCATCTCTGAATTAGTCGAGTAGCTAACAAAGAAGATAAATATGATAAATGCTAAATAAATTAATATATAAATGATATTAGATATAGTTTTTGCTTTTTGAAATCTATTAGTTAATAAAGTTACGATGAAGCCAATAGCTACAGAGATAACAACAGTAATTAAAGGAACGAAGATCATTCCAATAGTTCCTAATAGTAGATACCATCTATCCATTTGAGTGTAGAACACTAAAGTAGGTAGCATGAATAATAAGGAAAATAATAACTCTTCAAGATAGAAGAAACTTAATTTAGCCCCGATTATCGTCTTTTTGTTAATAGGCATCGGAACTAGAATATTATGATCTTTTACTGAGAATAAGACATCTTTTGCTCTAAAAAATGAGGTAAAGAAAGTAATTGAGCAAGTCATTCCAGTCATCAAGATGATATATTGATCCGTCATATTGACAGACGAATATACCTGCATAAACATATAATTAAAGTAAAAGGAACATCCTAAAAGCAAAACGATAGTCAAAATAATAAGAGCTAAGGAAGAAGATTTACGGCTATTATTTAAAGAAAACTTCTCCTTAAAGAATATTTTTAATAATAGAAAATAATTACTCATGCTCAGTTAACTCCAAGAAGAATGATTCAAGAGAATCGTCTTCCTTAATTGAATCGATATTGCCATCGTAGATGATCTCTCCATCTTTAATAATCGCAATGTGATTACATAATTTTTCAACAACTTCTAAAACATGGGATGAAAAGAAGATTATATTACCTTGAGATACAAATTCCTTCATCATCTCTTTTAAGATATGTGATGATTTTGGATCTAATCCAACAAAAGGTTCATCTAAGATTAATAATTTAGGACTATGCATCAATGAAGAAATAACCGCGAGTTTTTGCTTCATACCATGAGAATAAGTTTTGATTTTATTTCCTAAAGCTTCTTTAATTTCAAATCTTGTAGCTAATTCATCAATTTTCTTCTTTCGCTCTTCTTGAGAGATATTATATACATCTCCGATAAAATTAAGATAATTAACACCAGATAAGTTTTCATATAAATCAGGATTATCAGGTATGTAGGCGATTTGCTTTTTATATTTAATTTCATCTTGCTTCAAGGTTAAATCATTTAAAATAATCTCGCCTGAATCAAAAGGATGGATTCCTACTATAGATTTAATAAGAGTCGACTTTCCAGCTCCATTAGGTCCGATGAATCCGAAAATTTCTCCATCATTAATAGTAAGATTAATGTTTTTATTCGCGTATTTTCCTCCGCGATATTGCTTATTGCAATTCTCTATTTTAAGCATAACTGCCTCCTTGCCTATCAAGTTACATTATGCCTAGATGAAAAACAAGAAACTTTTAGTTGCCATTGTAAGTTATTATTATTTTTTTCATCAGTTTGTCGAAAAAGAATATTAAAATTAACTAAATATATAGACCTTTATTTAATCAAGTAGTTATTCATTATTATTGCATCCTCTCTCACCAAGTAACAAATAGCATAATTGACAATATATTTGGCATTTAGCTTTACAAATTTTATCTATGTCAAGTTTATATACGAACTCTTCTACTTTTGTCCCTTTAACATAAATCTTATTGGCTTTCTTATATAAAAATCGTAATTTTTCAAAGCCGTTTCCACTTAATTTCTTTGATATATTTTTAGAAAGTTTTAAGAATTTTAAAATATTATCAATATCAAGCAAAAATATATCTTCAATTGATTTTTCGGCAACCAAATGTATGACTTTGCTTGCTCCAGATGCTTTTAATTCTCGCTCAACAATTTTCCAATCAACAGGAGGAGTTTGATTGATTAATTCAAAAACGTCTTTATCGTAACATAGAACAACTATTTTCTTATAATTTTTATATTTAGAGGCTTTTGTCTCACGATTAAACTTATTAATTAACTTTGTCTTAAAGTTACCTATACCAGCAATGTTATATTTTTTTATCTCGTCGACATTAAATTTTTTGTTAGATTTTTCTCGAATATGTTCAATTAATATATCGTAAAATACTTTATCAGTTGCTCCTTCAGTATAGATGCAAACCAAAGTTTTATTCGACATAAGAAAGCAATTCCTCTATATCATCATCACTGCCGCTCATAAGATCAAATAAATAATCTCCTAAGCCCATATTACTCACGATTAAATCTTTCATTAATCTTTTTTTCGCGTTAGTAGAAGATTTTAACTTTTTAAAAATTGCTAACCCATAATCATTGGTGATTCCTAAATAAATATTTTCAGGATTTAAGTAATTAATTAAATATGGAGAATGACTAGAAAATAACAATTTTGTATTTTCAGCTAATTCAGTTACAGTAAAAAGAAATTTTTTCAATAATCCAGGGTGAACAGAGTTTTCAGGCTCTTCAATACATATTAAATCGTAGTTGTTAATCTGTGCTAGAACGACAAAAGTTAACAGCAATAAAACTCGTTGAGCCCCATCTGACATCTGAGAAAAGTTAATTGAGGTGGCAAGATTTTTATCTTCAACGAACAATAAGTAATATTTATTGCTAAATGGGATTGTTTTATCATCATTTGTTTGTTTTTTTGTTTTTTGCAAGAAATTTTTATTACTTATTTCCTCTACATAAATATTTTTAATCGAAGGAAATAATGAAATAAAGGAATTAATTAACAATTGATATTTATCATTATGCGATTCTTTTATACGATATAAAGTCTTAGGAATGTTAAGCTCAGGTTTCAATGTTAAATCTGTGAGTTCTTGTTCGCTCATAAAAGTTATTCCATACCCATAACTTGAATCAAAATGCCTATCTATATATACATTGATATTGTGAAACTGTTTTATCGTTGTTTGATAAAATAAGTCATCGTAAGCTAGTAGTTTATTTAGAACTAAATCACTTTCACTGATTTGAATCTTTGTAGAGCACCTGCCAGTTTTTGATGATTTATAAAATGCTGAATCATTTTCACGCTTTATATAAGTTGTTGCAGATTGACTACAATTCTTAATTTTTAAACATTCAGAAACAATTCTTCCTTTGTAACCATTTTTATAAGATGGCCATTCAAAAGAATATGAATAAATTATATTCGCTTGTGAGTTAATTGTTGTTTCTAAACATTCAATTTCAAAAGAAAATAAATCATCAACATTATCTTTTAAGCATGGTCTAGACTTATTATCATTCATCATTGTTTGCTTTATTCTTGGATGTTGTTGAATAAAAGAAAGGCCAAAAACAATAGAAGTAAACAAATTTGACTTTCCATAGTTATTTAAAGAAAGAATGCTTGTTAATTGATTTAGATTGATTGATGTATTCTTGATATTACAGTATCCGTTTACTCTTATTCGCTTTAGATTCATATTTTTTCCTTAATAAAAGGATATGTTTAATTATAATCTCGTGCAATATTTTTTTGCTTAAATTTAATAAAAGTGACGAAATTTTCAGCATTTTTTAAAAATTAGCGATTTTTTAATCACATATTTTATTAATTAATAATTTATTTTTTATAAAGATATTTTAGCTAAATCGACATCACTTTTATCTAAAATGCTAATAAAAATATAGTTTTTTGCTTTTTTGTTAACATTTAATTTAAATATTTTTTTATAATATCAAACGGTGAAAATATGAAAGAAAACAAAGCTAGCTTTAAAATGGGAATAGACGTTGGATCTACAACGGTAAAAATAGTCATTCTTAACGAATCTGATGTAGTAATATATAGAAATTATGTCAGACACTTTTCTGAAGTTAAAAACACAGTATTATTCGAATTAAAAGAAATTTTTAAGCAAATAGGTAATATAGATTTAAAAGTGGCAATAACTGGTTCCGCGGGATTAGGATTGGCCCAAAAATGTAACTTAGATTTTGTTCAAGAAGTTCATTCTGCATTTATATGCGTTAAAAAATATTATCCTGACGCTGACTGCGTTATCGAATTAGGTGGTGAAGACGCTAAGATAATATTTTTAACTAACGGAGTTGAAGAGAGAATGAATGGTTCCTGTGCTGGAGGAACAGGCGCTTTTATCGACCAGATGGCCACATTATTAGGAGTCAGCGTCGATGAATTAGACAAACTTTCTTTAAAGCATGAAAAAGTTTATCCGATTGCTTCCCGCTGCGGAGTATTCGCTAAAAGCGATATTCAACCTTTAATCAATCAAGGAGCTAGAAAAGAAGATATAGCCGCGTCTATATTTCATTCTGTAGTCGATCAAACCGTATCTGGTTTAGCACAAGGTCGAAAAATTGAAGGTAAGGTCTTATTTTTAGGTGGACCTTTATCTTTCATTCAAGGATTAAGAGACGCTTTCACTTCCACATTAAAATTAGACTCTGAGCATGCAATTTTCCCTCCTTTAGGTTCAGTTTTCATGGCGTTAGGTGCTTCTTTATATGCAGAAAACACTAATAATACCTATAAATTAGAAGAGTTGATTTCTAGAATTGAGCAAACTAAGATGGCTGGAAACATCGTAGTTACTAAGCCTCTATTTGATTCTATTGAAGATTATAATAAGTTCCTTTTACGTCATAAAAGACATGATGTAGAAAGAGTTGATATTAAAGACTATTCTGGAAAAGCTTATTTAGGAATCGATGCTGGGTCAACGACCACGAAATTAGTTTTACTAACTGAAGATTATAAAATTTTATATTCTCATTATGTATCTAATAAAGGTCGACCTTTAGATATAGTAGTCGAACAATTAAAGAAGATTTATTCATTGATAGGCGATCGCGATATTAAAATTGTTTCTTCTTCAGTAACTGGATATGGAGAAGAATTAATTAAAGCTGGTTTAGGAATCACTAATGGAATCGTTGAAACTGTCGCGCATTTTAAAGCTGCTTCTTATTTCTGTAAGGATGTTGATTTTATAATCGATATCGGTGGACAAGATATCAAATGCTTTAAAATTAAAAATCATGCGATTGATTCAATTATTTTAAATGAAGCTTGCTCCTCTGGCTGCGGATCATTTATTCAATCTTTCGCGGAAGCTTTAGGATATGATATTGCAACCTTCTCTAAGATGGGACTATTTGCTTTGCATCCAGTTGATCTAGGTTCTCGATGCACAGTGTTTATGAATTCTCTTGTTAAGCAAGCACAAAAAGATGGAGCCTCAGTTGATGATATATCCGCGGGTTTATCTCAATCAATTATCAAAAATGCGATTTATAAGGTTATAAGAGTTAAAAACCCTAAAGAGTTAGGTGCTAATATCGTGGTTCAAGGAGGAACTTTCTTAAACGATGCTGTTTTGAGATCGTTTGAAAGAGAATTAGGAATTAATGTTATTAGACCGGAAATATCTGAGCTTATGGGAGCTTTCGGCGCGGCGATTTACGCGTCTAATCATATCGATTCTTCTATTCATTTATTAACTAAAGAAGAGCTAGATAATTTTTCTTACACGACTATAAATTCTATATGTAGAGCCTGCACCGCGCATTGTAAATTAAATATTATTTCTTTTGCTTCAGGTAATAAATTTATCTCAGGTAATAAATGCGATAGAGTGTCAGTTACTAGCAAAAAAGAATCTTTGCCATCAATGTATGATTATAAATTTCATAAGATATTAGATTATGGAAAATCGTTTGATGATAAGGATTATAAAGCTATCGTTGGAATTCCTCTATGTTTAAACTTTTATGATCAGATTCCTTTCTTTGTCACTTTATTTAAGGAATTGAATTTTAAAGTTATTTTCTCTGATGTCACGACTAGAAGCACATATTATAAAGGGCAGCACACTATAGCTTCTGATACCGCATGCTATCCTGCTAAATTGATTCATGGTCACATCTATAATTTATTAGATAAGAATGTAGATTTTATTTTCTATCCTTGTCAAACCTATAACTTTGATGAAGGTGGATCTGATAATCATTATAACTGTCCTTTAGTTGCTTATTATCCAGAGACTTTAAAAGCTAATATGGAAGAATTAAATAAGGATAATTTTATTTCTCCATATCTTGATTTAAATAATAAAAACCAAGTTTCTAATGAGATATTTAAAGCTTTAAAGAAGTATAATGTTTCTAAAAATCAAGTTAAAGAAGCTTTAGAAAAAGCCTATTTAGAAGAAGCAAATTATCATAAAGACATCTATTTAAAAGGACAAGAGTATATAAACTTAGCTAGAGAAAAGAAAGCAAAGATCATCGTTTTAGCAGGTAGACCTTATCATATTGATCCTGAGATTAATCACGGAATCGCAAACTATATTTCGTCTTTAGGTTTGATGGTTCTTTCTGAAGATTGCCTTTCATATAATAGCGAATCACCTAAATTAAATATTTTAAATCAATGGACTTATCATTCTCGTTTATTTAAAGCCGCGGAGTATGTTTTCACTCAAAAAGATATGCAGATTATACAGCTTGTATCCTTTGGCTGCGGAATCGATGCGATCACTACCGATGAATTAAGATCGTTGCTTGAATCTCATGGTAAACTCTACACTCAGCTTAAGATTGATGAAATAACTAATTTAGGCGCATTAAAGATTAGAATTAGATCTCTTCTCGCGGCTATGGAGGAAGAATAATGGAAACAAATTACCCAAAATTTACTAAAGAGATGAAAAAAACTCACACCATTCTTTTCCCGGATATGCTTCCTATTCATTTTGATTTATTCCAATCTATATTTGAAAAAGAAGGATATAAAGTTGCTTGCTTACATAATTCATCCAGAAAAGTGGTCGATGAAGGATTGATGCATGTTCATAATGATGCTTGCTATCCTGCTCTTTTAGTAATTGGCCAATTTATCGATGCTTTAAAAAGCGGAGAATATGATGTTGATCATGTCGCTTTGCTCATGTCTCAAACTGGAGGAGGATGCCGCGCGTCTAACTATATTAATTTAATTAGAAAAGCAATTTATGATGAATATCCTTCAATTCCAGTTGTCTCTTTAAATTTCTCAGGATTAGAAAAAGATAAAGATGCTGGTTTTAAATTAAAATTAAAAGATTATTTACGTTTAATCTACTGCGCTTTCTATGGCGATATCTTAATGAATATCTATAATCAAGTTTTACCTTATGAAGTAAATGTTGGTGATTCTAAAAAATTATTAACTTCATTAGCAAGTAAAATCAAAGCTCAAATTGGAACTAGAAAACTATATAAGCTTAAGAAAAACACCAAGATGATTATTGATGAATTCTCTAAAATCAAAATCAATAAAACAGATAAAATTAAAGTTGGAATCGTTGGAGAAATCTATGTTAAATATTCTCCTTTAGCTAATAATCATCTAGAAGATTTTCTTCATAAAGAGGGATGTGAAGTTGTTGTTTCTGCCTTAATGGATTTTATTATGTATTCATGCGACGCGACTATTTGGAATCACGATACTTATAAAAATAAGAATAAAATAGCGTTTATCTATAAAATCTTTTATAAGATCATGTATCGTTTCCAAAAGAAGATTAATAAGATCATTACTTCGCATTCAGATTATGAACCTTTCCATGATTTTGAACGATTAAAAGCTTTATCTCAAGAGCTGATCTCTGAAGGTGTAGTCATGGGTGAAGGATGGTTAATTCCTGCAGAGATGGCTGCTTTAGTCGAAGGAGGATGCAACAATATAGTGACCTGTCAACCTTTTGGTTGCTTACCAAATCATATCGTTTCTAAAGGAATGCAAAGAACTATTAAAAAACATTATCCTAAGGCTAATATAGTCGCGATTGATTATGATGCAGGAGCCACTCAAGTAAATCAGGAAAATAGAATTAAGCTAATGTTATCTAACGCAAAACTGGAAAGTATGGATAATAAATAATTTACCAATCTAATGAATCTTCATTAATTAAAAAATCTAGTAAACTTATTCTTAAAAAGCCTTCGTCAGTGTAATAATATTTACCTTCATTCTTTACGATAATAACTTTTTTAAATGAATCAGGAATATTTCTAAGCGATTGATATTCTTGATTTTTCTTTTCTTCATTATTAATTTCATAGGCGACTTGAACATAATATGTTTTATTGCCTTTATTAGCTACGAAATCAACTTCAGTAGCTTTTTCATCGTATATAGGATTATTATTAATATCTAATCTATCTGATTTAATTCTTATCTTACAAACGCCTACATCAACATTGAATCCTCGATATCTAAGCTCATTATAGACAATATTTTCAATTAAATCAGTCTCATCAACTTCTCTAAAATTTAATATTGCATTGCGAATTCCGACATCCTCAAAATATATTTTATATGGCGATCCAATGTACTTCCTACCCTTCACATCATATCTTAATACAATATTTAAAAGATAGGCTTCTTCAAACCATTTGATATATTCGCTTATTGTATCATTTGATAAATTAAGGTTCTTAACCCCTTTAAATGTGTTAGCTATTTTATTTGGATTAATAAGAGTAGAAATCATCGAGGCAACAACTTTTAAAGTATCATTAATACTTTCAAGATTAACTCTTGGATGTCTTAATTTTAGATCTTTAATATAAGTCTCATTAAGTATCGATATAGCTTGATTTGTCTTCCTTAAATCATTGTTTTGAAGTTGGACTAAAGGAATTCCTCCATAACGAATATATTCATTCAAAGCATCTCTAATATCTAATTTAGTGTTCGATAGATATTCATTAAATGTTAATGGTAATAAATGAATTCTATCTCCTCTTCCTCCAAATTCAGTATCTACCTCACTTGATAAAAATCTAGAATTACTTCCTGTTACATAAACATCAATATTATCCTTATACAAAAACGAATTTAGAACTCTAACAAAACTTTCTAAGTTTTGAATCTCATCAAGAAGTAGGTAATAATAGCCTTCCTTTTTTGTTTTATCCTGAATATAGGATAAGAACTTTCGATTATTTATTACTTCTTGCCCGTTTATTTTTTTTATTGTCTTTTGTTCAGTTAGATATTGATCTAAAGAAGCAATATCTTCTTCATTATCAAAAGCAAAGCGAATAATATTATCCTCGTTTACTTTTTTTTCTTTAACTAAATAATCATAAAATATCTTATTTAAAAGAAAAGATTTTCCTGACCTTCTAATGCCCGTTATGACCTTTATTAAACCATTACCTTGCTTATCTATTAATTCATTTAAATAATATTCTCTTTTAAACATTGTCGATATTTTCCTCCAAACTGTGACTTTTTTCGATGATATTTTATTGTTTTTCTATTACAATTGCAACTAAACTTGATATTTTTATGCAAACTGAGGTTTTTTTCGAGGATATTTTATTATATTTTGAAATTCAAAAACAGTTATGTAAGGCATATTTCATTGATGCCAAGGCTGATTAACTAGGTAAAGCCATCTCACCTTCATTAATACCTCAAACCTTAGAAATTTAGATGTAAATAGCCAAGGCTAGAGACATTCAAACTTCAAATTACGTTAATGAGAATATTATCTTTAAATTTATAAACACAATTTCAAAACATCGATTTTTAAAAATTTAAATATAACTATAGAGTGAATATAAATTTATACTATTATTAATCTATGATTCCTCCTTATAAAAAATTAATAACATCAAAATTGATTAACTATGGATTTATTAAAGAAAACAACTGCTATTTTTATCAAACATCTATTTTAGATAACGAATTTAATTTAATTGTAAAGATTAATCTTCTTGGAGACATCGAAACTCAATTAATAGATAAGGAGACTTTAGAAGAATACTCATTATACAAAACTTCATCTAGAGGAACTTTTATTACTAAAATAAAAGAGAAAATAGATTTAATAATCAATGATATAATCTCTTGTTGCTTTGAAATAGATATTTATAAATCAAAACAGGCGAAAGAGATAATTGAGTATATAAGTTCTTGTTATGGCGATATGCAAGAATTCTTATGGGATAAATTTCCTTCTACATCTATATATAGGCGAAAGGACAACAAAAAATGGTATGCAGCATTAATGTGCATAAAAGCATCAAAATTAAATTTAAATTATGATCAAGAAGTAGAAGTAATATTATTAAGAACATCGAATATAAAAGAGATATTATCTAAACCAAATCACTATATAGGATATCATTTCAATAAAAAGAACTGGTTTTCAATAATACTTAACGATTCTATTTCTACTAATCAAATTAAAACTTATATTGATATTTCATATTCATTGGCTAATAAAAAGTATCCCTAAAAAGATATAAGAAGATCAATTATCGTTTCTTAAAGTGTATTAAAATTCATTCTCATCGTATGGATAGTTGATTATAAAAAGCTTTTTAATGAAATAAAGTTTTGTAAGCTGCATTAGAATTATCGTCACTCGTTGTCTCAACGATTGGCAAATTTTCATTTGATGGAACAGTCAACGTAATAGGTGCATTGCCTACACTTCCTAAAACCGTTCCGACCATTAATATTGTTTCCAGCATAGATCCCCATTAATAAACAAACTTAACTTTATTGTCTGACAAAAATTTAAATAATATAGACAAACTACGAATAGTAAATAATTCATCTTCAATAATGCAAGAAATAACAATCTCTAAATTATAGCTATTATTTTCTTTTAAAAAGTGAAATAGTGACTTAGGAATTTCATAGTCGCGTTCAAAAGCAAAAGTTTTACCTTTAAAAAAATCATTTTCAACTAGAAAAGTATCGCTGCAGTATTCGCTTCCTGTAAATTCTTCTAATACATAATTTTCTTGTAAATCTATAGATTTTTGAGCGCTCAATAGCAATTGGACCTTGACATTTTCATCACATACCTTAGAAGAGTATCCTCCGTAATGTCCAATGCCAATAGTAATAGGTATATCTTCCAAATAAGAATATATATTAGTTTCAGTTCTATATGCAATCGCATCTCTTTGTGGATATCCATCAAATTGATAACCATTAGAAAATCTTGGAACATTAAAACAAGAAGATAACATCATGGTTGAACAAAGCATAATTGCTGCAATTCTTTTGCTTTTCATATTTATCACTAATAATAGTTTACAACAGGCCTGTCAATTTTCAATGCACTTCAGGATTTTATTATCAATATGTGTAATCGCTTTCTTACTATTTTTATATCTAAGTCCTTTCTTTACCATTATAAAAGTTAATTTGATGACAATCAGATTTTGATTGCTTAGGAAATTGTTTTTTGGTAAAAACAATTTATGAAAGAGATTGAAAATCATTGTAAAAAAATCAAAGTGAACTATATTCAAGTCATTTTGTCTTTCTTGATTTTTGATGAAGCGGCTTTTTTAATCTCCTTCATTTGGCTTATATGTTGTTTGTTTGACTCGCAGCAATTTCAAGGATACATGACAATTGTAATCATTTGGTCTATTGCCCTTGGCTTTAATTTGATTTCAATTATTTATTCGATTTTTTGCCCATGCTATTTAAAGACATATCATGATGATATCGAAATCAAATTCTTTAGAAAGAAGTATTATATAAAGAGAAATCAAATTATTTCAATTGAACATTACACTTGTAATTTTATTCAAGCAATTTTGTATTGGTTGTATTGGTTAGATTGGTCATTTGAATGCGGTCCGTTAACATTAAGTACTTATGTAAAATATCGCGATGAAAATGGCAACGTTAGAAAAGTATTCTTTATATCCTCAACAAAAACAATTAAAAATATTTTTCCTAATGCGAAAATTAATTAAAAGCACCCTCTCATGATATAATTTAAACCTATACTATAAGAGGCATTTATTGTGTTTGCAAATGTTTAAACCCGATGTGCTATTATAGTGAATCTTTCTTTCTAAGGTCTTTTTGACTGATTTTAATGCTTTAGAGTTTTAGGACACGCTATAGTTATTACAAATAATTAATATATGGTAAAAAATAACCTACAATGACGAAACATTATAGGCGTATATCTTGACTGTGCTTGCAAACCGCCTTAGATGCCTTCAAAATCAATGAACGAACACGTTTAATGCATAAAAAGGATTATTCTTCTATTTATTAACGATTTCCCAGTGACTTAATCTATTAATACCAACTCTTATGAGCGCTCCAGAATCTTTCAAATTTTAATTGATTATTTTATAGTAGAAATCTCTTTATTAAGTTTATTAGCTAATTCAGCTATCGTTATATCATTCTTTTCTTTAATTAAAGATAAAATCGCTACTTGTGTATCAGATAATAGAATGGTGGAATCATTGGCGGAATTATGGTGGAAATTTAAGTCAGGTAAGGTGATTCTAAATATCATAAGTAAAACCATCCTCGTAATTTGAAATCGAATTAACTTCTTCGATTTGTGTTTTAGAGTTTAAGATTTCCTTCACGAAATAAACCGAATTTAAACATAGTCCTTAACTAACGTAAAAACGAATAACTTCTTGATGATAAGCAAAAGCAATTAAGTATTTTTGTTACTATTCACCGAAGAAAAAGCAAAAAAACATAATTGAACAAATAAAACAATTTATTCACCAGGAAAAATAACT
>CALVJO010000007.1 GCA_944332225.1 uncultured Bacilli bacterium
TGGGGTTATCAATTAATGTTAGATAATGGTTTTTGCTTTGAAAATGCTTGGTACTTAATACTTATATTGGCTTTAGAAGTTATATTGTGTTCACTACTTTTAGCAAAACAAAAATCAAAATAGTTTATGTAAAAGCAACTATTCAAAATCTAGGCTAGGAAGCAAGGAATCCTAGTCTTTTTAAATTGGCAAACAAACCCTTACATTTGCTTTCTATTGCAACCATTTCTTTAAGTTGAATTTTATATTCAATCGACAAACATTTTAAAACGAAAGCGAAAGAGAATGGCTTGCTTTAGGCTTGAAAAACAAACAAGATAACTTTACAAATTTAGGGTTATTAATCAGCGATGAAAATCCTATTGAAGTTAAATTTGCTTCATATGATAAAAATTTGAACTTCAAAGCAAAGAAGATTTTTACCGGCTCTATTTTAAAAATTGCCGATCAAACTTTAGAATATGCTAATTTGCTTAACACAACTTCGGCGGTTATTGTTCCCTATCAAGCTCAAAGAATAGAGACAAAATCATATCCAGGTGTAAGTTTAAGAGAAGCTATATTAAGCGCCATTTGTCATGTCAATTATTTAAAACCATCTAATATTAAAATTGAGTTTTACGATGATAAAGTAGAAATTACTAGTCCCAGCGGAATTTTGGACGGAACATTGGAACAAATATTGCGTGGATATCAAACCTTTAGAAATCCTGGACTAGTGCGAGTGTTAGATAAGTTTAACTATATTGAAAATTTTGGAAAGGGAATGAAAAGAATCCAGGAGGCTTATGAGAATAGTGATTTAAAGCCATCATTTGATGTGAACAATACTTATTTTAGGATCACCTTACCTGACTTAAATTTCCACCATAAATCCACCAATGATTCCACTATTTATTCCACCATTCGACTATCTGATACACAAGTAGCGATTTTATCTTTATTCAAAGAAAAGAACGATATAACGATAGCTGAATTAAGTAATAAATTAATTAAATAAAGAGATTTATACTATTAAAAACTCAATTAAAACTTTGAAAGATGCTGGAGTACTTATAAGAGTTGATACTAATAGATTAGGTCATTGGGAAATATTAGAGAACAAGAAAGACTAACATTTAATAAGTAAATTTATATAAGCCCTGCTAAAGAAATCTAGTGGGGCTATTTTTATACTCGTCAAAACTTTTGGTAAGCACAAGTGCGAACTTTTATTTGTTCTATTAGGCTTGCGCTCTAGTAGAAGGGGAGTTGTGATGATTAGTTTCAATTTAGCCGCTTTTATAATATGGTTTTATAAATTCAAAGTTAATTATTTCGACATTTATTTTTTAGTAATGTTAATTGTTAAAATTAATCTGAAATAGAGTGACAAATAGAGTGACAAAGGTTAAAATAATATTAACATATAAGGAGGAGATATAATGAATTTAGGTATTGAATCTGAGTTATTAGAATTTAAAGAATCAACCGCGGAATTGCATCAGGCAATAGAATCAATTGTCTCTATGTTAAACAAGCATGGATATGGAGAATTATATTTTGGAGTTAAGGATAATGGTGATATAAAGTGGTAAATTGTGAAAGATTCGACAATTAAAATGGTTGTTGATGCTCTGATGAGAGATATTGAGCCCAGAATAATTCCGACTGTAACTCCAATTACTTATGATGGAAAAGATGTTCTAAAGATTGTTTTTTCTGGAAGCGAAAAGCCGTATAGTGCCTTTGGTAATTTCTTGGTTAGAGTTGGAACTACAAATAGAAAGATGACACGCAGTGAATTAATAAAGCTAATCCAATTGAATAATTACTCTATCGATTGGGAAAGTAGAAATGTTAATAATTCAATTGATGATATAGACGATTTAACCTTAGAAAAGTATTTTAATGAGGCAATTAACTGTGGAAGACTTGAACTTGATTCTTTCGATAAAGAACAATTACTATCAATATTAGGATTATATCAAAATGGCAAACTAATAAATGCTGCAATGGCTCTATTTGGTAAGAGCGGAATGGTAAGCTTAAAATTGGCTTGTTTTGCAACTGATGATAAAGTAACTTTTACAGATCTAAATTTAATAAAAGGCAATATCTATACATTAATTAACGAAGCAGTCACATATATATCAAACCACATAAATTGGAAAGTTGAAATAGGAAGAAAAAGAATAGAGACCCCAGAAATTCCAATTAAAGCGATAAGAGAAATTGTTATTAATGCTTTTGCACATGCTTTCTATGAAAATCACCCAGAGATTGAAATAAATATTCATCCAGGTCTAATTACTATTTTTAATCCCGGAGCTTTTCCTATTGATTTGACTCCCAATGATTTTATAAACAAAAAAATACCATCATTAAAAAGAAATCCTGTTATTCTAGATGTTTTATATAGATGCAAAGATGTCGAAAAGAGTGGAACTGGTTTTCAAAGAATGAATAAAATATGCAGTGAAGTCGGAGTAAAATGGTCATATGAAAAAAGTGGATATGGCTTTACATTTATTTTTTATAGAGTGACACAAAATGCAAACAATGTCACTCTAGATGTCACTCTTATTGGATTAACTGATTCTGAAACAGAAACAATGAATTTGATTAAAGCAAATCCTAAAATTACAAGAGAAGAAATTGCAACTGTCATCAATAAAAATGTAAGATCTGTTCAGAGAATAACTAATTCTTTAGTTGCAAAAGGATACTTAATAAGAGTTGGTAATAATAGGTTTGGATACTGGGAAGTCTTAAAATAATTTGATTACTTTTTATAACATTTAAATAATGAGATAGCTATATATGATGTTAAAAAGTTAAAATAACCATTCTAAAAACAACATTAAATTAAGACCCAACAAAAGAATATGGAGTAAAAGGCTTGTCTATATGTCCATTAATGAAAAAAGGGCAAGTATTCTACTCTGATTACTCTAAACTAGAAGGCTTTTGTGGTGAGGCATGGAAAGCTATGTAACAATATGTTTTTACTTTAGCTAATGGATCTGATGATTGATATTTGATGATTGGATGGATACTGAAAAGCATCCCGGTACAGCTATAGTTTCTTGTAATAATGGTTTAAGACCAGTCATCATTAAAATTGAAAGAATAGATGAATAACGAAATTGGAAAATAATATGGGTATTTAACTGTCTTATAAAATATAGGAAATAATACCCTTCGACTAGAATTTATAAGCGCCAATGTATCTATGGAAACACTATAGAAGTGATATCAACAAACTTCATGCTAGTCATGTGAAGTCTAGTAGTTATCGTAGATTTAGACGTAGAGATTTAACAGGTCAAAAATTTGGAAGACTAACAGTTATTGGATTTTCCTATACAAAAACAAATAGAACTATTGGGAGTGCAAAATTAGCAAGGGACTTTCAAAAATAAACAAGAGGTCGCAAGTGCATCACAATCAGTATTTATTGCCATTATTAAATATCAGCACTTAGGTGCTGTTTTTTTAGAATTATTGATTTGCGCTAATTAAGAATTTTTAAACTAAACTTGTTTTTTAACTTTTAAAAAAACAAGTTTTAAATATGTTGAACTTGATTTATTTTTTATAAAATTAAGTCTAAGAAAGGCATATCGTGAGATTAACAAATGAAATCACAATCATAAGCGAAGTATTACAATTAAATGAGTTAGATCTATCAAAGAAAATGGAAGTCTCGCTTGAAACGATCAACAATTGGAAATTTGGGCGAAAAGGAATTGGATTAACAAATTTAGAGAAAAGTCTATGATTTATATTCCAACAAGACCAGGTGTTCAATATGTAAAGCCTATTGGTGACTGCGCGATAACTGAAGAAGAATTTAAGACGATATGGTCAATTTTTAAAGACAAGAGAGCTAACATTGAACTTCAATAACATTAATAAACTAGATTAATGAGCTTCTCTAATTCAAATCGTTAATTTAACAATGTATCACAAGAAAATAAATTAATGATGTTCAAAAAAAATACGAATTGGCTTAATTTTAATACATAATAAATTTATAAAAACATTTTTATGCAAAGGATATTTAGAGATGAGTGACGGATGGTTTAGAGGTATTAGAAACATAATTATTGAAAGAGGGGAATCTTATTATTTTCTAGATAGAGTTAAGAATATTACAAAAGTTGATGATAATTATTATGAAGCTGAAGTAATCGGCAGCGGCACTACCTATCACACTAGTGTTGAACTTATTGGAGATAAACTCATAAGTTCTTCTTGTGACTGTCCTTATGATAGTGGGATTTGTAAACACGTAGCTGCATTGCTATTTGCCTTAGAAGACGAAGAAGATTCAAATACTGATAATAACGAAGAAAAAACAACCTCTATAAACTTTTATGAAAGTGAGTCAAACGAACAAAAACTTACGCATAACATACTTAACTTGTTAAATAAATTAGATTTTGATTCACTTTTACAATTTACCAAAAAATATATCAAATTCGATTCTATAAAAGCCATTTATGAAATGGAAAATGATTTAAAACATATATTAAAAGAACCACCTTTTTTCAATAAAGAGCTATATTTAAGCTATCTTAGCGACCTAGACAAGATTGATAATGGTGATGTATATATAGAAATAGAAGAAAGTTATGAAGATTATGGCTACTATGATGATTATCAGGAAACTGAGATAACAGATAACGGAATACGTAAGCAACTGACATCAATAATATTTTATATTCATAAACTATATGATGAAGAATTCTTTGATCAAGCAAAAGTTTTAATACGTAGATTATTTACATTAACCGTTTATTGTTACGTTAATCAAGAAGATATGGTATCAAAGGACATTTCTTCTCTTTCATTACCTAACTTTAACGAAAAAGATTTTTTAAATATGTATCTAGATTGCGTAAAACATGTTCAAGATGAAAGCGTTGAAAATATTATAAGTTTATTAGAGTCATGCTCTATTGATGCTGATATCATTAATCGCATTAAGGAATTATATGATTTAAAAGATATATTAAATTATGATATGAATAATGAATCTTACAGGTCTATTGTACATAATTACTTTTCAGCCTTTATTGATTTTTTTAAGGCAGATTATCCATATTTTAAATCTCTTCTTGAATTAGAATTAACGGGTACCCATTATCATTATTTGATTGATCAATTTACTAAGTTTCTAGATTCAATAGATATAAATAAATTAGAGGAAACCGTTAATTACTTTATAGATGTTATTCAAAAATATGAAAAGCATAATAATATAGATCAAATCTATTTTAAGATATATTCATTATATAAAACGCATAATATTGAATATTCCTATTACCTATTCAAAGCTTATGAACTATTTCCTACTTTTGAAAGGTTTTTGCTAATTTATACTGATAACCACACATTTTTCAAATACCAAAATAAAATAGAAAATATCGCCTTAGAAAATAGCGATAATATCATTAGATTTTTGCTAAACAAAATAACATATAACGATATTGTGACTAATATAAGCAAAATTAATGACAAAATAGAATCAATATTTACTTATTTAGTTGTAATTTTACTAGTTAATATCGATACCTCAACATTAATTAAATATTCAAGCATTATAAAAATTCTCAAGGTTATAACTAAAGAAAATGATGATAGTTATTTAGATGCATACGAAAAATTAAAAGAAACATTTCTATATTGTCACACCGAAAAATACGATACTTTAACACTAAAAGATGTTTATGAAAAACTAATAGATTTAGCAAAAGAAATTACCGTTAGAGCGTTCATACCTAATCAATTTTGGGGTAGGACATTTGCCATTAATGCTTTATGGGTTGTGGATAATTTAGCTGTAATTTTAAATTTCGAATGTCAGTATCTTTATTTTTATTATAAAGATAAATATAAACGTTATAAGGAATTTAGAAATTAACTATTTTCTTAATTCACCAATAAAGCTGCTACATCAACAGTAAATTCAATCAAGAAAAATAAATCGTTGACTTTTAAATTTATGCTGATATTTTATTTAAGTGTAGCCATAAATCTACATTAATTGGATCAGTGGTGTAGCGGTTAACATGTCTCCCTGTCACGGAGAAGATCGCGGGTTCGATTCCCGTCTGATCCGCCAGTGAAATCTATCCTTCGGGATTAATAAAAATCCAACCTAATCAGGTTGGATTATTTTTTTACTTATTATTTTTTATTTAATGATTAGAGAAGGCTCAGTCATCTCAACAGGTGGAACATCACCTAATAAATCAATGATAGTTGGAGAAATATTAGATAATTTTCCATCATCTCTAAGCTTCAATCCTTTTTTAGTGATGCACAGAGGAACTGGATTAGTCGTATGCGCGGTGAAAGGATTACCGTGCTCATCAATTTCTTTTTCACAGTTTCCGTGGTCAGCAGTTATAATCATCACTCCACCGTTCTTTTGAGTGTAATCAAATACTCTACCAACGCATTCATCAACAGTTTCTACAGCCTTAATTGCAGCAGGAATAACTGCGGTGTGTCCTACCATATCGCAGTTTGCATAGTTAATGATAACAACATCTAAGTCTTTTTTATCAAGCTCTTTAATCAAAGCATCGGTTACTTCATAAGCTGACATCTCAGGTTTTAAATCATAAGTTGCAACTTTTGGTGAGTTAATTAAGACTCTTCGGCAGTTTTTAAGCTCAGGTCTTTCCACCCCATCATAGTTCTTAGTTCCATCAAAGAAGAAGGTGACATGCGCGTATTTTTCAGTCTCCGCGATTCTTAATTGATGATAACCTTTGTTAGCTAAATATTCACCTAATACATTATCAGTCTTAGGTAAGGTAAAGGCGATTTCTCCTTTAACTGAATCTGCATATTTCATCGTGCAAATATAGGTTATATTGTTAACGATAGGTGAAGGTACATAGCTCTTATAAGCTAATGTTCCATCATCCTTTTTAGGTGGATTTTGATAGAAGTAAGGATTAGTAAATAAAGTAGAAATTTGAATCGCGCGATCTGGACGGAAATTCATGAAAACTATTGAATCATTATCTTTAATTGATCCATCAATAGTCTCATTATAAGCTGGATAAACAAATTCATCAGAAGGTTCCTTACCTTGAGTTGGAAGAGTCTCATATTGGCTCTTTAAATATTCATGATAATCAGTAAAATGATTTCCGATTCTAGAAACTAACATCTTATAAGCAACATCGATTCTATCAAAGTTTTTATCACGGTCCATGGCATAATATCTTCCAGATATGGAAGCTATATGTCCAACTTTGACTTCATCGATCGTCTTTTGAACTATATCAAGGAATGAAGCGCCTGCTTGAGGGTCAACATCTCTACCGTCCATAAAAGCATGGACGTAGACATTCTTTAATCCGTGCATCGCGCACATTCTAACCATCGCGCAGATATGATTGACGTGAGAATGGACTCCTCCATTAGACATCAATCCAAAGATATGTAATGAAGAATTGTTCTTTTTGCAGTTTTCAATCGCATGAAGATAATGCTCATTTTGATAGAAACTACCATCTTTAACTGCTTTATTAATTAATGATAAAGATTGATAGACAATTCTACCCGCGCCAATATTGAGGTGGCCTACTTCCGAATTACCCATTTGACCATCAGGTAAACCAACATACTCACCTGAAGCTTGAATGGTCGTATATGGATATTCTTTAAAAATTCTATCTAGGTTTGGTTTATGAGCCTGACTAATTGCATTGCCTTTTCCTGGCTCAGTCAATCCATAACCATCCATAATGCATAAAATTACTGGTTTGTTATTCATAAATTCGTCTCCTAACAATAAATATTATATTACTTTTGCAATAAAAATAAAGTTTGCTAATCTTTTTTTCTTTGATGTATAGCCTCGATTAAGCCATAGAATAATGGATGCGCGCGGTAAGGACGCGATTTAAATTCTGGATGGGCTTGAGTCGCGACAAAGAACGGATGATTTTTAACTTCCATTATTTCAACTAAGTTTAATTCAGGATTGATTCCAGAGAAAATAATTCCGTTTTGTTCAAACAAAGAACGATAGAAATTATTGAATTCATATCTATGACGATGTCTTTCATAAATTATTTCTTGATGGTATAGATTGTAGGCTTTTGAATCTTTAAGCAATTTACATTGATAATTTCCTAATCGCATCGTGCCACCTTTTTCCGATATTTGTTTTTGGCTAGCCATGATATCAATAACTGGATTTTTACATCTTTGAGAGAATTCAGTTGAGTTAGCGTCTTCTAATTTTAAAAGATTTCTAGCGATGCCAATCAAGGCAACTTGCATACCTAAGCAAAGTCCTAAATATGGAACATTGTGAGTTCTTGCGTATTCAGAAGCTAAAATCATTCCCTCGATTCCTCGTTCCCCAAATCCTCCTGGAACTAAAATCGCGTCATAGTTAACTAACTTTTCTTCAACATTATTTTCTTTTAATGTCTCAGAATCGATATATTCGATATCTATATGCTTTCTAAAGGCATACCCTGCTGCTTTAAGAGCTTCGCTGACTGAGATGTAAGCATCATGATTTTCAACATATTTACCGACTAAAGCTATATTGTATGTACCCTTTAAATTATTGGTTACCTTGACTAAATCTTCCCATTCTTTTAGATCTTGAGTTTCAGCTTCGATCTTTAATTGTTTAAGAACTAATAAATCAAAATTTTGTCTTTTTAACACTAATGGTAATTCATATATATTCTTTACATCCGGCGCGGTTATCACATTCTCTCTAGAGACATCGCAGAAAGAAGCAATCTTTTCTTTTAAGGCATCGTCTAGATCTTTTTCCGAACGTAAAACGATGAAGTCTGGTTGAACTCCATATGATCTTAATTCCTTGACAGAATGCTGAGTTGGCTTAGTTTTTAACTCATTAGATGCTTTAAGATATGGGACTAAGGTGGTATGGATGAAGCAAACATTTTCCTTACCAAGCTTAGAACGAAGCTGACGGAGAGTTTCGATAAATGGTAGAGATTCGATATCGCCTACCGTTCCTCCAATTTCAGTGATAATCACATCTGCTTTGGATTCCTCTTCCGCTTTAAAGACCCTTCTTTGAATCTCATTGGTTATATGAGGAATAACTTGAACAGTCTCTCCAAGATAATCTCCCTTTCTTTCTCTTTTTAAGACGGAATTATATATTTTACCAGTTGTGACCGAGCTAGCCGCGGTTAATTCAGTATCAATATATCTTTCATAATGTCCTAAATCTAAATCAGTCTCCGCGCCATCTTTAGTCACAAAGACTTCACCATGCTGATAAGGTGACATAGTTCCTGGGTCAACATTGATATAAGGATCAAACTTTTGAACAAATACGCTTAAAGAACGGGACTTTAATAATCTACCAAGACACGCGGCAGTTATTCCTTTTCCCAAGCCGGAGACAACCCCTCCGGTAACAAAGATGAATTTTGACATATAGCCTCCTACAAACGTCATTATTATCTATAAATAAAGATAAATAATCTATCAAAAAGAGGTTTTATCAAACTTTTATTTAGAAAACAACCTGTCTTTGGAACTTAAAATAGTAAATTAAAAAGCCGTTATCTATGAAAAACCTCATAAATAAGCGACTTTTTTAGTATTTAATGCTTTTTAAATTTAGAATGTTGATGGGCCCATCAATCAGATTTGGAAGCTATTCTTTCTGCGTTTCTGGCGCGGTAGCTAAATTAAACATCCTTCTTGAGATGGATGATGCCGTTAATTAAAGTCGGAGGCTATTTTATCGCTTTAAAAGGTGATAAAGGGCAAGAAGAATTAAATGAAGCTAAGAATGCATTAAAGATACTTAACGGTGAAGTTTCTTTTATTCAAGAAGAACATTTGCCGAAAAACAATGATAAAAGAATTAATGTTTTTATTGAGAAAAAGCAGGTGACGAAAACTAGCTATCCAAGGTTATTTGCGAAAATTAAGAAAAATCCATTGTAAAATCTAGGTGAATAACTTAGATTTTTTTGCTTAAATCGAATTTTCTTTTTAAAATTAAGATATCACCAATAAAAATTAATATTAAATTGTATTAAGAATAGGAGGAGACATGGAATTAAAAGAAATTCTTCCAGAGTTAAAACGCGGGGATTACATTCATTTTGAAGATTTTTATAATCAAACCAATAAATCGTTATTCTTCACCGCGTTATTAATTGTTAAAGATGAACATCTAGCCAATGATTTAGTTCAAGATACTTACGTTAAGATGTTTGAAAAGATCTCCTCCATAGATGAGAGGCAAAACATTCATTATTATTTAGTTCAGATTACAAGAAATTTAGCTTTAAACATTTATAACCAAAGGAAAAAGGAAATAGGCGATGAAGAATTATTACTTCTAAAAACGGGAACTTATCATCTCTATCCTCATTATGATGAATGCGAAGCTATTCTAAGCGTTCTTGATGAAGAGATAGAAAGAGAAGTCGTCACTTACCATGTCTTATTTGAATATAAGTTTAAAGAGATTGCCAAGTTAGTGGATAAGCCCCTAGGTACAGTTCTATGGATTTATAACAAAGCGATTAAAAAGTTAAAGGAAAGGGTAGTCAGATGAAAAAAGAAGAAATTATTACTAAATTAAAATCTAGCTATGAGCAAATTGAGACTCAGCCTTTTAATAATGACTTAATCTCGAGATGTGAAGATGCTAGATTAAATCAAGAAGTGATTGAGACAAACAAGAAATTTGCTTTTCCTTTTAAGCTCATTTTTCCTATTGCTTCAACGTGTTTAATCGCAGGTATTATCGCTTTAAGCGTGACTTTACCTAGAATTAGGGGAGAGATTTCTTCATCGATAGATAATCCTAGTACAGTTACCTTAACTAAAGCTAAAAGCGTTATTTCTAATGAAATCATGCTGGCATCTATCTTAACTGATAATAATGATTTAGGTTTAAGGAGCTTAAGATTAGCTAGAAGCGAAAAAAATCAATCATTAGGCTATGAGGAAACCATTTCCTTGATTCATGAATATTTATTAACCGGAGAACTTCTATTAAATAAAGAAAATTTTGTGACAAATATTTATTATAACGAAGATGAAAATCATCCTTACCAGTATCTAATGGAAGTTTCTTATACAGATGATTTAAATAATTTATCATATCAATTTTATTATTCAGAATATAAGCGTTATGAATATGATGATGAAGATGATTTAGATGAAATCAGTATTATCTTTGAAGGTGAATTAATTATTGATAATGAGACATATCAAGTAAACGGTTATAGAGAAAATGAAGAAGATGAATATCAAATAGAGACTAATATCTATTATCTAAATGAACGAATTTTATCAATCGAACAAGAAACAGAAATTAATGAAAATGAATATACATATACTTATTATCGAAATAATCATGAATACAGAAAAGTTAGTCAAGAAGTTAAGATAGATAATAATAAAAAGGAAATGTCAATTTCTGTTGAAGAAAATAATAAAGAATTAGAATTTCAGTTTGAATATCTAACGGAAAATAAAATCTACTGCGAATTTGAGCTTGAAGAGGGAGATGTTGAATCAGAGATTGAATTAATGATTGAAGAGAGAGCAGATTACTATATCTATAAAGCTCCAGGAAAAGAAGATATCATTATTTATAAAGATTAGAACTAGGTGGACGCTTAGTTCTTTTTTTAAAAAATAAACTTTTTACAACTTTTACCAATAAAAAGTGTTCTTAATTTGTATTAAGGATGTAAAGAAAGAAATGAGGTAATTAACTTATGAAAAAAACATTATTAGCTTTATTAACATGTGCATCCTTAGGCATGCTCGCTTCGTGCAACGCGAATCCTTCAACCAATAACGGATTAAATCAAGGAGGAAATTCAGAAGGTCAAAATTTAAATTTTGATGATGCTTATACTCTTTCGGCGATTTCTTCGATTAATTTGTTTGACGGAGCGTCAACGCTTAGAAGAGCGAGAAGACCATTAACTGCCGAAGAACAAGATAAAGTCATTAAGAACTTCCAAATGGTAGAAAACCTATTGACAAATGAAATTGTTAAAAGCGAAGAAACTCCATCTGACAAAGAAGAATATCAAACCATGTACACAGTGACGATAAACGGTGAAACTACTAATACAGTTTATACTTACTATTACAATGAATTTGTCATTCCAACAGATGATTATGATGAAGAAGAGATGTATCTTGAGGGTATTGTCATCCATGATGATGTTACTTATTCAATAAGAGGTAAAAAGGAAATAGAAAGAGATGAGATGGAAATGTCTTTTGTGATTTCATTAGATCAAGGTACCTATGTTGAAGTCGAACGAGAAAAAGAAGATGGTGAAAATGGATTAGAATATACTCTTTATGAAAGAGGAAGAAAAGTTTATGAAACTGAAGTTGAATATGAATATACCCGTCACGGAATCGAATACGAATTTGAAGAAGAAGGAATAAACGGTAAGAAAGAATATAAATTTTTCGTTAGCGATAGAGAAAATAAAATTGTGACTGCAGTCATTAAAGAAAATCATGAAGAAATTAGAGCTAGATTCCAAATTACAGTTGATGAACTCGGAAATAAAACTTATCTCTTCCTTGATTAATTAATATATTTTTGACCCCTTCACAAGAGTTAATCATCAATAGATGGTTAACTTTTTTTTAAAAATCAATATCCTGTCTTTGGAACGTAAAATAGTAAATTAAAAAGCCGTTATCTATGAAAAACCTCATAAATAAGCGACTTTTTTAGTATTTAATGATTTTTAAATGTAGAATGTTGATGGGCACATCAATCAGATTTGGAAGCTATTCTTAATGCATCAAATATTTTTTGTTAGATACATTTTTAAATAATAAAAATTCCAAATTAAGCTTTTCTAACATCTTTATTGTTGATAACTCACATGAAATTATTCTATATAGATCATCATTAATTTTATCTAATTCATAATTTCTAATACCCGCGAATAATTCTTCATCAGTAAAATTATTTAAATTGTATTTTTCCTTCCTTACTTTTATTAATGAAATCTATCGATGAACATTATCATTTTATAATTTTTTGCGCTTCAAATTTAAATGCTTACTGTTTTGCATTTCAAAATATAATTAAGGTAAAGATAAATAATCTATCAAAAAGAGGTTTTATCAAACTTTTATTTAGAAAATATTTATTTGGTGATAATATTTTATAAAGAGGAGCATATTATGATTCGAGCAATTATTTTGACAGGTGGAAAAGGTACAAGACTACAATTATCTTTGCCAAAGCAATTCTACCTTTTAAATAACAAACCATTATTTATAATGACATTAGAAAAATTTATCACTCACCCATTAATCGATGAAGTCGTTTTAGTCTATAACGAAGAATTCAAAGATTTATACACTAAATACTTAAAAGAATTTTCTTATCAATCAAAAGTTAAGATGGTCGCAGGAGGAGAGACTAGACAACTCTCCGTCTATAACGGTTTACAATATTTAATGAATAAAAATCATTCTAATGAAGATATCGTGATAATTCATGATGGTTCACGTCCTTTTGTCAGCCAAACTTTAATAACTAAAACTATTAATTCTTGTCAATTAAATCAAGCTTCCGCGGTGGCAATCACTCATTTAAATGACACGATTATCGATAGAAAATATAAATTGCTTAAAAAAGAAAATGTTTTGGTGGTGCAAACCCCTCAAACATTTATTTTCACTCAACTTTATGCTTGGCATAAAAAATTATTTGAGCAAGGAATCACTAATTTAACTGATGATGGTCAAATAGCAAAGATGAATAAGGCAGAAGTTTGCTACATCGAAGGAGAAAAGACCAACATCAAAGTAACCGATCAGGAAGATTTAGATTTAATAAAGAATTTCGAGGGAAAGTAATATGGAATTCCAAGTTGGAGATATAATCGTAGGAGAAGTAACCGGAATTCAGCCTTATGGGGCTTTTATTCGCTTCCCAAATGATGAAACAGGTTTAATCCATATTTCCGAGATATCTTCTTTTTTCGTCAAAAATATCACTGATTATGTTCATATAAATCAGCATGTGAGAGTTAAAATCATCGATATTTTAGAAGATAGAAATCTCTATAGATTATCTCTTAAGCAAGTTGCTGAAAGAAGAAGACAAAATATAAGAAAAATTAATTATCAATCGGATAGAAAGAAGAAAGTATTAATTTCCCATCACGATTTTTCAAAACTTCAAGAATCTTTACCAAAGTGGATAGAAAAAGAAATATCAATCATAAATGAGGAGGAAAAGCATGATTAAATTAGATTTAAGCCACATTAAAGAAAATATCCCTTTTGAATCTTATCAAGAAAAAGTAAGTCAAATTAACGAGATGATCGTTAATAGAACTGGATTAGGTAATGATTTTCTAGGATGGGTAGAACATCCTAAAAATTACGATAAAGAAGAATTCAAAAGAATCATCGCTGCCGCGAAAGAAATCAGAGACAATTATGATGTCTTAGTAGTCGCAGGAATCGGAGGTTCCTATCTTGGAGCTAGATCAGCAATTGAAGCCTTAAGAGGATTATATAGTCAAGATAAGATGGAAATCATCTTCTTAGGAAATACATTATCTCCAACCTACATCAATCAAGTTTTAGCCTATTTAGAGAATAAGAACTTTGCAATTAATGTAATTTCAAAATCAGGAACTACCACGGAAACATCTGTAGCCTTTAGATTATTAAAAGAATTATTAATTAGAAAAGTTGGTAAGGAAAAAGCTTCTAAAGCTATCTATGCAACTACCGATAAAGCTAAAGGTGCTTTAAAGAAAGAAGCTGACGCGGAAGGTTATCAAACCTTCGTTATTCCAGATGACATCGGAGGCCGTTATTCAGTTATAACCGCAGTTGGTTTATTACCTATCGCCTGCGCTGGACTTGATATCACATCCTTAATGAAAGGATGCTATGATGCAATGAATGATTTTTCTTCTCCAAAGATTGAGGAAAATTTAGCCTATCAATACGCGATATGCCGCGATTACTTCTACAATCATAATAAGCAAGTTGAGATGTTTGTTACCTATGAGCCTCAATATACTCAACTAGGAGAATGGTTAAAGCAATTGTTTGGAGAATCAGAAGGTAAAGATAAAAAAGGATTACTTCCAGATTCAGTCACCTTTACAACTGATCTTCATTCCTTAGGACAATTTATCCAAGAAGGCTCACCTGTTCTCTTTGAAACTATCATAAAAGTAGATTCTCCTTTATTAGATGTTACCATTCCTGAAGATAAAGAAAATCTCGATGGATTAAATTTCTTAAGTGGAAACACTTTATCTTACGTAAACGAGCAAGCATTTAAAGGAACTTTAAAAGCTCACTTTGATGGAGGAGTTAATAATATTGTCATCTCTTGTTCCAAGCTCGATGAATATAATTTAGGCTATCTATTCTACTTCTTCATGAAAACTTGCAGCATGTCAGCTTACTTGCTCAAGATTAATCCTTTCAATCAACCAGGCGTGGAAATATATAAGAAAAATATGTTCCATCTCTTAGGTAAACCTGGTTATTGATCTCACATTTATCATTATAAATAAAAGCCGGCAGTTATCTGCCGGCATTTTATATGGGAAATTTGTTAAATCTTAGTTAGTTTTTCCAAGCATAGCATCTAGGAAATCTTGATGTTTAACCGTTAAATTATTCCGATCAATCAAACCAAAATCGCCATTGTCGTCCCAGTAATAGATATGGATATTTCTCTTTTTTGCCTCTTCCGCGTAAGTTTTAACATATTGAACTTTCGTTTCCATTGGCGCGCCGCGGGAGAATACAACTCCAAACTCTCCAATTATTACCGGAATATCGGTGTTCTTTAATAAGTTATAAACATTGTCGAAGGCTCCTGTGAAGTCAGACGCATTATAGGTATTTTTTTGACCATCGCAGAATTCCCAAGGTGTGTAAGCATGACATTGGAAGGCAATTCCTCCAGATACGGTATCATTAGGAATTTTATATCTAGATATCATATTCCCGTAGTTAGTTCCCGCATAAGTGTTGCATATAAGCACTCTTTCTGCGTTGTTGCCTCCTGATTCTCTAACGGTATCAACAAATATTTGATTGAGCTCATTGACGAAATCAATCGATCCGTTTGATGGAGTATTCCAGTTTCCTTCATCATCGATAGCTTCGTTAAATCCTTCAAACATCAAGAATGAATTTGGATACTCATTAAATTCTTTAGCAATTTGCTCCCAAAGAGTGACAAAATTCTCTTTGATTTCCCCTTGCTTATTTTTATCATCAGTTGCTTTAAGCCAACCATCTACCCCTGTATCGTGGTGAAGATTAAGTATGCAAGTGAGCCCGGTGTCCTGAATGTAGGATACCACCTCTTTGACTCTATTAATCCAAACATCCTCAATCTTGAAATCTTCAGTTACATGATTATACCAAGTAACTGGTAAACGAATCGAATCAAAGCCACATTCTTTGATGAAGTTGACATATTCTTTTGTTATTGAAGGTTGTCCCCAAGAATTTTCAGAAGATAATCCTTTAGGAACAAAATCATAATTATCAATTCCTGGATGAGCATCTAAAGTGTTACCAATGTTATATCCAACTTTAACATTCTCTAGAAGCTCTTTTGCTGTGATATCTACTTCAGGCTTTGATTCATTAGGATCAGTTAATGGATTAGCCACGCATGAAGATAGAAGCAAGAGAGGAACAAAAGATAATAACAGTAATTGTTTTTTCATAATTAATTATTGTTGGTCTGCAGTTCTTGTTCCAATTTGGAAGTTAGAAATAGTGACATCACCAGACTTTGATTCATCTTGTCCAGAGAATGAATCTAACATTAAATTTAAGGCAGTAGCATTTCCATCATATTCAATGATGATATTAGATGTTGCATTAGGTTGAAGAGTGAAGAAACTTCCTCCCCATTCTGAGTCAGTTCTTACTTCAACTCCATCTTGAGTAGCTTTGACGTTAACAGCTTGAGTTTTAATAGTTTCTCCATCCATGACGATTGATGTATCTAAGACATCAACTCTAGCTTCAATCACTTGCTCAGTATTGTTTTTAAGAGTCATAGCAAATAAATTTTTGCTAGATGCATCGGATGGTAATTCAGCAGTTATATTGTGATATGAAGTACCCTTAGCGTTAGTGTATGTAACATCATATGATTTATTATCTTCACTTGGAGTAACTGTGTAAGTGTTATCATCATTAGCTTTCCAAGTTAACTCTAATTCTTCTAATGTATCTTCGGTAGGAACATCGTCTTCTTCTCCGTCTTCTTCTCCGACATCAAGAGTACCAATCTTGAAATCTTTAATAGTGATTTCATTAGCAGCGACATCTTCTTCATTTGAGGTGAATGAATCTAACATGATAGCTAATTTTGTTGGTGTCCCATCATAGATAACAACAGCTTCAGTAGATGATTCTGCCTTAGCGGTAAAGAAGCTTCCTCCCCATTCGAAGTCAGTTCTTACTTCCGTGCCATCTTGATAGCCATGAGTGTTAATAACATTAGTTTTAACAGTTGTTCCATCGGTTTTGATGTTTTCGTCCATGACATCTAATCTAAAGGCAACATCTTTATCAGAATCATTTTGTAAAGTTACTTTAACCACGTTTTTATCGCTCGCGGTTAATGGAGAATAAATATTATCGTAAGAATTTCCTTTAGCTTGAGTGTAGGATACTTTATAAGAACCATCTTCATTATCGACGATTGTATATGTTGGATCGCTTCCAGTTGAGTTATTCGTGGATTGTAAGGTTACATCGAGATCTTCATAGACAGCTTTTGAAATATCGATGCCTCCAGTTTCTCCTTCTCCTCCACCTTCATAAACATATCCGTTACCTTCTAAGTCTTCATAGTAAATAGCGTCATATAAGGCAACTGTCTTATCGCTAGAACCTTCGTATTTACCCATCCAAGCTTCAGCTTTTTTAGTTCCAGTCCAAGAATTCATGAATATTCTTCCTGGTGTTGAAGGAATATTCTCAGTAGCTTCATAGACTGCTACATCGTCAACGAACCAAACGATTCTATCTTCCTCCCAACGGAAGCCGTAAGTATGATAATCTTCTGAGGCGTCAAAGCCTAAATCATACATATATTCATGGTTGCCTACACCATTAGTGAAATAGTTAAATTGAACTTTCGTGGTATCTTTTCCTAAGAATTCAATATCGATTTCATCATGTGGATCATCATCAAAAGATGGGCCGGTGTAAGTAAAGAAGGTTGAAGCAGTACCAGAAGCTTTCATAGGCTTCATAGTAACTTCATAATTTCCATAATGGAAATCATCATAAGTTCTAACTTCGCCACCATAATATTTACCTTCTTCATCAGCATCAGTGACTGATAATTCCATCTTGCCATCTTTAAAGGCAACGTTATCTTGATTCCAGTCTACATTGAATGGCTCACCATTATTCCATCCGTGTGAAATTTCTAATAAATCAGGCTTTTCATCAAAATTGGTGATTTCTTTGGTGGAGAATGTATCTCCCCAGTTGTTAGAGATAGGTGTTGGCCCTTCGCATGACATAAGTACGAATGAAGTGCTAGCGACCATTACGAATAAGATTTTTTTCTTCATTTTAAACTCCTCTTTAATTAGTTAGATTGTTCAGGTTGATTATCTTCAACCACTTCAATATTTTTGTTTTTCTTAGTTCTTAAACAACGATACATTACAAATCCAAGAACTCCAGAAACGATTAATAAGAATGCATCGACACCGATAACTACATAATAGTAATTCTTCCAAGTTGCTAATTCTCTAGTTCCGTGAATATATCCATCAACAGCATTTGAGTTAACAGTTGTATAAAGAATTGATCTAACAGCTTTAAATACTTGTTCTTGTAAGGCATAGTCATCTGAAGCGATTGAGAAAGCTTCTTGTCCTGGATCGAGACAGAGAGAACCTCCAGCCATAAGATTTTGTTTTCCATCCATGAACCAGAAGTGGTAATAGTCGGTGATGACCGTTCCTTCAAATCCCCATTCTTCTCTTAATACTCCAGTGATTAATGGATAGCATCCTCCAGCCCATACCGGTCCGATTCTGTTGAATGATGACATGATAGCTGTACATGCTTTAATTTCCGTGGTCTTCTCTTCAAAGATATAATTTCCATCATCGTCTCTGACCATATTTCCATTCGCGTCAGTTTTGATTTCATAATACTTTTCAGTGATTGAATCACCTTTAACCACATCTTCAAATGCCTTTAAATAGATTTCTCTTATTGATTGTTCATTCGCGAAAGTACAAATTCCTGATTCTTTCTCTCTATGAATTTCTTGGTTATTTAAAGCAAAGTGTTTGACATAAGCGAAGACACCTTTTTTAGCCGCGCCGGTGACTTCTCCAGAACACATTTCAGCAGATAAAGTTGGATCTTCTGAATAATATTCAAAGTTTCTGCCTCCAAAAGGTGTTCTATGGATATTGTTTCCAGGTCCATACCATCCTGAGATACCTAAAGCTAAACAATCTTCACCGATACAATCACCTTTAGCTTCAGCTAAGGAAGTATTCCAAGTTTGAGCTTCCATCAACGCGCATGGATAAGTTAAGGATAAAGCAAAGTGGCCAGAGATTGAGTTAAGTCCAGCAGGACCATCTTTATCAGAAGTTTGAGGTTTATTTACTGATTTAATTGATTCAGTTTTAAATCCTCCGTTTTGGACTAATCTAGCAGCTTCGCTTAATGACATCTTAGAAATTAATTGTTCCCATCTAGGATCATCGATTGACGCTCCACGAAGATCGATTAATTCGAGTTCATTATCATTTTGTCCCCATTCATAACGTTTATCAGTCTCAGTTTGAGGATTTAAAGAATCGTAAGATCTCATTAATTTATAAATATCTGAATCAGAATCTAATTCTTTATGATATTCATATCCTTCAATAGTATCTCCTGATGAATTAACTCTTTCAGAGTGAATTGAAGGAGTTTGAGAGACATCGCCATAAGTTTCTGGATAGCTTTCCTTCCAATCAGATCTAGTGAGATAGGTAACATTTTCTCCATAATTATTGATATCAGCAAAATCAAATTTATTTGATACTTCATTACCGCTTTCTGGATCAACTGAATAAGTGGTAGCGTCCATAGAGCTCATGTTATAAGTTAAAACTAACGAGCTATCTTCTCCAGCGGTAGTTTCTGATGGAGATGGAACTAATTCCATAGGTGAGATAGTATCATAATTTTGATAAACTAAGACATTATTAACTGCCGCGTGAGCATCTTTACCGATGGTGAAATAGTAATCACCTTGAGATAAGATGTATCCTTCCTCACCGTAAGTATCGTATGAGGCTAAAGAATATTTATCAAAAGTGATGGTAACAACTTCACTTTCGTGAGGTTGAATTGTATTTGTTTTAGCAAATCCAACTAATTGAATAGCTGATTTTTCAACTTTGTTAGCTTTCTCATATTCTCCATATGGAGTCTGCGCGTACAATTGAACGACATCTTTTCCAGCGATTGATGAATCATTAGTAACCTTAACGGTGGCAACAATTGAATCGCCCTTATCTTGAATGTTGAATTCTGAATATGAGAATTCAGATAAAGATTCACCATATCCGAAAGGATATTTTACTTCTAAAGAATAATCCCAGGTTTCGTTTCCTGCTTCTTTAGAGGCTGAGACTTCATGATCAGCCATATATCTTGCGTTACCTTGATTGGTAATCGCATCATAATATCTAGTCTCGTAATAACGATAACCTACATATATTCCTTCTAGATAATTAACATAGTAATAACCATTGAAATTTTCATATCCTTCATAGTTAGGGATCTTCTTTCCATTTTCAGTAAATTGGAAATCGCCCATATTCATCATCGCAGGAGATGAAAAGCTATTATAAACATATGTATCAGTTAAATGTCCGGATGGATTAGTTTCACCTTTTAAAATAGAAGGTAAAGCTTGTAAACCTGTTGAGCCAGTTCCAGGAACTGAAATGACGGTAGAAATATTATCATACTTTTCAATCCAACCTAGCTCTACTGCGTTATTACAGTTAACTACGATTATTACATCTTTAAAGTTTTTATTAAGATAATCAATAATCTCTAATTCAATTGAATCTGGTTCGAGATATGATTTTCTCTTGTCGGCTTCAGGATCTTTATGATGACCTGCTGATTTATCTTTATCAGTATCAACATAATCATCCATTCCTCTAGCTAAATCGTTTCCTTCTCCGCCGGTTCTAGATAAGACAAACACCGCGGTGTCGTAAGTTTTAAAGGTATCTTCCATACCATCTTCTTGGAGGATTTCGCTTAAAGGACATTCATTGATGGAATAATCATCGTAATCACCATAGTTAATAGAACCGATGCCTCGAGAATAGGTGGTAGAACGATCCTTATAGAAATTCCATAATTTTTCATTAATTGAAAAACCTGCATCTTCAAATACTGACTTAAGAGTTAATGAAGATGATGCAGCTCCTGAACCAGTTCCTCCGTAAATAAAGTTATAGCTTGATTCTGAGAAAAATGAGATTTTAGTAGAATCGGTTGAATAAGGCATATTACCTTTTTCTAAGACTACCATACCCTCTTGAGCGATGTTTAAAGCAACATTCTCTTGGTATTCTTCTCTTTTAGCTTTATCTTTATAGTCTTGTGAGTAGTAAGTTGGGTCGACGCCTTCATAATCTACTTTCGTGTAATTTCTACCTGAATCACCTAAAGCAGCTTGCAAAGTCGCATCATAGACCCCAATTGCAATGTAGTTAGATACGATTCCAGTTACGACCATAGCTAAAATGCCGACTCCGCAGAGAATCGCACCAACCATTTTAGATTTTTTAATTTTGCCCATTTTTTGCTTCCTTTCTTAACAAATCTTAATCTAATTATTTATTTTGGGAATAAGACATGGAATAAAGCGTCAAAATCGCGGCATTATTTGTAACCGCTTTCAGAAAAATACCATTTAAATTTCTATCTTTACAAGCTTTTTATTTTTTGTAAAATGTTTATTAGGGGAAGAAATGATGAAAGTTGCTCTCGTTGATGATTCTCTTGAAGATTTAAACCTTCTCAAGGATCACTTAATTTCTTATTGCAAAGAGAAAGATATAAAAATGGATGTAGACTGCTATAATCGAGGACTTACTTTTTTAGATAATATAAAAAATAAGTACGATGTAGTCTTCTTTGATATCGACATGCCAGTTTTAAATGGCCTAGATACTGCTAAAAGATTAAGATTAATCGATGAGAGAATCCCTATTATATTCACGACCAACCTCGCCTCAATGGCAATTAATGGATATGAAGTTAACGCTTTAGACTTTTTAATTAAACCAATTTCTTATTCTCAATTTTGTATTGCTTTAGATAAAGCTCTCTCTAATCTCCAAAAAGGATTTTCTAAACGATTATTAATCAAAATTAAACAAGGTTTAAAAGCGATCCCTTACGATGAATTAAAATTTGTTGAAGTTAGAAAGCATGATTTAATCTTCTATACTTCAGATTCTGAATATCAAACCAGAGGGACATTAAAAGATTTAGAAGCAATTTTACCAAAGGAAAGATTTTGTAAATGCAACTCTTGCTATTTAGTTAACTTATCTTATGTAACCAAGGTCCTTGACGATAGGGTCTACTTTGGAAACGATTATCTAACTATGTCTAGGGGAAAGAAAAAAACATTTGTAGAAGCTTTTATTAATTATGTGGGATAAAATCTTTTATTTTTTCTTTGATTCTGAATATATAATCTCTATTTTTATTTCTATTGCTATATTTGGAATTCATTTAAAAAAAAGAAAATATTTTGTTATTCCTGCCTTGATCACCTTCGCTTTAGGGGAGCTAGCATGGAGATTATTATATTTTCTTGATAGTTACGTATATTTAATTGTCGCTTTAATAATAGGTATAGGAATATTGTTCACTTTTGACCTTAATTTTTTCCAAGGCCTATTTTTATTAACCGCGGGATATTCTTTACAGCATATCATCTATAAAATCACCATCTCATTTGTCTTTATCTTTGGAGGAAATAACATCTGGCATTCATATTATTATTTCTTAATATATTTCCTCACCTGCTTAGTATGCTTGCCTCTTATATACTATTTTCTATCTAGAAAGTTTAAAAAAGATCAAACAATTTACGTTAATAACATATCAATATTATTGCTTACTACCGTCATCTTAATGACCGCGATTGTCTTATCATATATAACTCAAAATCAACTATTAGAGATTAATAATGTTTCATTATTTATCGAAGTAAATATCTATGCAATCATCCTCTGCGCCTTAGGAATCGGATTATTATTCTATAACGCATCTAATATTTTCTTATCAAAAGAAAACGAAATTCTCGAACAAGTGATTAAAAAAGATGAGGAACGTTATGAATTAGCTAAAAGAAACGCGGAGGCTATAAATATAAAATATCATGATTTAAAGCATCAATTAATTCATAACACTTTAGATGAGGAAGCTAAAAAAGAATTAGAAAAGGATGAGAAGGTGCATGAATCTCTCTTCTTTACAGGGAATAAGGCCTTAGACATTGTTTTAAATGAAAAGAAGCAGCTTCTCGATGAAAAAAATATTTCCTTTTTAGTCATGGCAAAAGGAGAGATATTAAATCAAATTAAAGCTTATCAAATCTATTCTCTATTCGGTAATTTAATCGATAACGCGATTGAAGGATTAAAAGAAATAGAAGATGTAGATAAAAGATTCATTAAAATAAATATAAATTCATATAAAGACAATATATTAATTAGCCAAGAAAATTACACAAATAACAAAATCAAATTTGTTAACGGCTTACCTGTGACAACGAAAACTGATAAAGAAAATCATGGTTATGGAACAAAATCGATTAAGGCGATCATCGATTCATATGATGGTCAAATGAAAATTTCTTTAAATAATAATATTTTTAAAGTAACTATTCTCATCCCAATTAAAGAGAATCAAGTGTAACCATTTTTATCAAATTTACTATTTACTAGATATAGACACGCTAATACTATGTTTAAGGATTTTTTATGACTCCTTATTTAAACATTTTAGTAGCAATTTACAATGTTTTAATAAATACTTTATCTCAGCTTTTAAAGCCTTATATACAAATAAAAATAAATGGACAATCTTAGAATTAATTATCCATGTAACTCCAATTCCTACCTTTGGTTTTATTTCTTGGATCATCATCTCTTTCTTATATAGCGTTGATAGTTTTATTTTGCGTAATGTATCTAATATTGATGGTTTAATTAATATTTTAATGCGCGTCTAGTTTCTTTATATCGTATATTGTCATCTCTTTTATCACTGGAATAATCACTATCTTAAAGTCAAACTCAAGAATAAAATCACCATTTATAAGTAAATTATTAGCTATTGTCGCCTTTCCAATCTTCGTCATTCTCTATATTTCAATTTCGATAATCGCAGCTGTTTAAAAAGTTCAATGGAAAAAGATTTCTCATAAAGGAATTAGCTATAAAAGAAAAAAAGCTTTTAGAGAAAGTTTCCTAAAAGCTTTATTTTTTTACTTTAAATTATTAACTTTATCAACAATGAAATCTTTTACTTGTTCTAGAGTTAATTCAACTTTAGAATTATCAAATCGATTCTTAAGCTCAACGATATTTTCTAAAGCTCTTCTACCAACTATAACAATATAAGGTATTCCGATAAGCTCCCAATCTTTCATCTTAAAGCCTATTTTCATCTTTCGATCATCTAAGACGGTTTCAACTTTAGAATCAAGCATCTCATATAATTGATCGCTGACTCTATGTTGCTCCTCATCATCATAGTTAACTGGAACGATAACAATATGATATGGAGAAGTTTCTAAAGGGAAAACAATACCATATTCATCATGATGCTGTTCGATGATAGCTTGAAAAGTTCTAGTCACTCCGATTCCGTAGCATCCCATCATCATCGGCAAGGTTTTTCCTTGTTCATTAAGGAAAGTGCAATTCATCGGTAAAGAGTATTTCGTTCCTAATTTAAATACTTGTCCAACCTCGATACCTCGTTCACTTTTTAATGGCTTTCCGCAGACGGGACAGAGATCGCCTTCCTTAGCTTTTTTATAATCTCCAACTATTCCATCAAAATCTCTTTGATAATTGACATTGATCAAGTGATAGTCTTTTTTATTAGCCCCGACTACAAAATTTGTCATCTTAGTTACTTCTTCATCGACAAATATCTTACATTTAGAAAAGTTAACAGGGCCTATAAATCCAGTTATAGAGCCTAAAGAAGCTATTTCCTCATCGCTAGCTAAACGAATGAAAACTTCAGAGGAATTTAATGCGTTAGCAACTTTAATCTCATTAACTTCATAATCTCCCCTGACGATGAACATGCCGTATTGTTTGCTATCCTCAGCATAATAGATCATGCTCTTAGCAATCTTATAAAGAGGCAAATTTAAAAATTCGCTGATTTCTTCAATAGAATGCTTATCAATAGTTAAGACTTCTTCTCGATCCTTTAAATCTTCTTTTTCTAAAGCTGATGCGTGAGAATAAGCTTTTTCTTCATCCGCGGCATAAGAACAATTTTCACAGTAAATAATCGTTGATTCACCTACATCGCTTAACGCCATAAACTGATGAGAAGCATTGCCTCCAATGGCTCCAGTATCGGCGAGAACGACTTGGAAATTCAATCCTAAACGCGTGAAAATTCTAGAATAAGTGTCATACATGATTTTATATGACTCATCCAATCCTTTTTCATCGACATCAAAAGAATAGGCATCTTTCATGATGAACTCTCTACCTCTCATGAGACCAAATCTAGGTCTCATCTCATCACGGTATTTAGTTTGAATTTGATAGATATTTAACGGTAACTGCTTATATGATTTAACCGTGTTTCTAACTAAATCGGTAAATATTTCTTCATGAGTAGGTCCTAAACAATATTCATGGTCATGTCGATCCTTAAATCTAAATAACTCTGGACCATATTTTTTCCATCTACCTGATTCTTCCCATAGTTCTTTTGGCTGCATCGCAGAAGATAATATTTCAAGAGCTCCTGAACGATCCATCTCCTCTTTGATAATCTTTTCTACTTTATGTAAAGAACGAAGGCCTAAAGGTAAAAAATTATAGACTCCTGAGACTAATTTTCTAATTAATCCCGCGCGTAACATCAAGATATGAGAGTCGATAATTGCTTCCTGCGGGGCTTCTTTTAACGTTGGTATAATCATCTTACTAGCTTTCATAGATAATTCTCCTTTTCCTCATAATGATAGAAAAATAAACCAAAAAAATAAAGATAAAGCATCTTTAAACCACATTAAATATTGATTTAATTTCTATGATCACCTTTAAAATAATTCAATTTTAAAGTGCAATAAATTTTCAAGAGACGTAATAAAGCAATATATCATTTTATGTATCTAAAGTGAATTTACTTAGTCACTTCTCAAGCGATTAGATTTTAAGAGAAAATAAAATAATTTTGTTGACGGGATAGGCTGATGCTGATATATTTATTAAGCGTGCTAAAAAATTAGCATTTGGAGACTTAGCTCAGCTGGGAGAGCGCCACCCTTACAAGGTGGATGTCACAGGTTCGAGCCCTGTAGTCTCCACCAGTATATTTGGAAGATTAGCGAAGTGGCCAAACGCAGCTGACTGTAAATCAGTTCCCTCTGGGTTCGGTGGTTCAAATCCGCCATCTTCCACCACTTCTTGGGGTATAGCCAAGTGGTAAGGCATTAGACTTTGACTCTAACATGCCCTGGTTCGAATCCAGGTACCCCAGCCAAATTGACTCGTTAGCTCAGCCGGTAGAGCACTTGACTTTTAATCAAGGGGTCATGCGTTCGAATCGCATACGAGTCACCATCTTAATTGCCCGGATGGCGGAATAGGTAGACGCACAAGACTTAAAATCTTGCGACCGTTGAGGTCGTGCCAGTTCGATTCTGGTTCTGGGCACCATTATGTAATCTAGCATGCTTCAAGGCATGCTTTTCTATAGGAGGGTTATGTACACGATTGAAGATCAAATTCAAGATACCTTAGATAAGATTAGACCCTTCATTCAACGCGATGGAGGAGATGTTGAATTCGTATCATATCAAGATGGGATTGTTTTCATCCGTTTAAAGGGAGCCTGCGAAGGCTGCATTGCTATCGATGATACTATTAAATATTCAATAGGTGTTCTCTTAAAAGACGAAGTACCTGGGGTGATTGATGTTATGTTAGCCCCTAAAGAAGATGAGCAATAGCTCATTTTTTTATTAAAAAAATCTCTAGAGTTTCTAGAGATTAACAATATTATTTATCTAAATTTAGAATTGGATGATAGATATTATCTAAAGAATTAATAATCACATATCCTTTATGATTATAGACATCGGCTTTATTGTATTCATAGTTAGACATATCTGGTTTAACAAAATATCCTTTAGCCTCTTTTACGATTATATCCATAGGTGCGATATCCCATTCTTTAGTGCCTTCATTAAGTCTATAATTGCATTCAGCTAATCCTTCAGCAATTAAACATCCTTTATATGAAGATCCTACTTTTCTAACTTCTTTAATTCTTTTATCTAACTTTGGAAGAACTTCTTCTTGTTTAGAAGCATGGAATCTAGAAGTTAATAAAGTTAAAGAATCTTTAGAGTTAGAAACTGTAATTTTCTTCATTTTTCCATCATTATAGACTTTATAGGCTCCATAGTCTTTCATCGCAAAATAATATTCTTTCTTGCAAGGAATGAAAATGACTCCCGCGACTATTTGATGGTTGTATGATAAAGCGATATTTATACTAAACTCATCGTTTTTAGCTACGAAATCGGCAGTTCCATCTAAAGGGTCGATGATGAATACTTTCTCTTTAGTTAATCTCGAAAGATCATCTTCCGTTTCTTCGGAAAGGAAACCATAATCTGGGAATATCTGTTTTAGATAATTTCTAATGATTTTATCTGATGTTTTATCAGCGATGGTAACTGGAGAATCATCGCTTTTAATTTCTACGGAGAAATCAGTATGATAAATTTTTAAAATTTCTTGCTGAGCAAGTTTACCAGCATTGATCATCGCTTTTAATTCATTTAGAAACATCGAATATCACCTCATTCAATTTATCAACTACTTTAATATAATCATTAATATCATTCAAAGAGCAACCAGAGGCGTTTTTATGACCTCCTCCGTTAAAGAAGACGGCAACTTGCTGAACATCAACATTTTTAGAACGAATCTCCACGCGGGTTCTCCCTTCATCAGATTCTGAAAAGGAAACCCAAGCTTCAATATTTTCTAAATTAGCCATGCAATTTACCATAGTTGAAGCTAAGTTATAATCAACATTAAGTAACTTTAAAGTCTCTTTTCTTAAAACAATATAAGCAACTTTATCTTTAATTTCAAAATTATAAGAAATATATCCTTTAGCTTTAGTTTGAATAATATCTGATTCATATAGCCAGTTATAAATGCTTTTTATGTCGGCTCCAGACTTTAATATCGCGTCTGCTACTTTAAAAATATCAGCTTTATCATTTAAATATAAAAATCTTCCAGAATCAGTAACTAAACCTAAATAAAGTCTCTCTCCTACTGAAGGAGAAATATTATATCCGTTAGCTAAGATAAAAGAGCCAATCATCTCGCATACTGAAGTCGCGTTATTATTTGAAATATTAATCGAGCCAAAAGTTTTAGTCTCCGAGAGAAGATGGTGATCAAATTTAATCACATCAAGGCAGGATACCACTCTTTGATCCTCGATTCTTTCTAAATCAGAGACATCAACAATTATACCTAAGCTATTTTTGATCACATCATCGGAAACCGAATCTAAATCATTAAAATAACTTAAGGCTTTCTTAAATCCAGATCCAACGGCATAGATGTTTTTATAAGGAAAAGTTTCCTTCAAAAAAGCTTTTAATCCAATCTCAGATCCATAGCAGTCACCATCAGGATTGATATGACCAAATATTACTATTGAATCATATTGTTTTATTAGCTCAAAAGCTTGACGATACAAAGAATCTATCATTATTCTTCTTCGTCCATTTCCTCATCATCTTCTTCAGAATCGTCTTCATCATCATCTTTATCGTCAAAGAGATCTTTTTCAGTCGCGTCTTCAACATTTTGGATATCGTCTTCGATTTCTTCTTCCTCTTCTTCGTAGACTTTGTTCATATCGATATGAACATCATCGAAAGTATGACGAGTTCTTAAATCCCAGCGATTGTCTCCGGTGGTAATAAATCTACCATCTAAAGATAAAGCTGTGTAGAACTTAGAAATATTTTCTCCATCGCTGTCATCTTCATCAATTAATCCTTGATCTTGGGCGATTCGATTCCAAAGATCATAAAAATTAACTGCTTCACGGCTTTGAGAGATAATTTCATAAGCTAAGTCAAGATTTGATTTATTCATAGATTTTTCCTCCTTACATTCTTTCCGGGGCAGCAACCCCGACTAAATCTAATGCATTCTTCAATGTTATTTTACTAGCTAAACAAAGTCCTAGTCTAGCTGAAGATAATTTTAAGTTATTTCTATCGATAACTCGGCAGACTGTATAGAATTCATTAATTGCTGTAGCGAGTTTTTGAATATAGTTTGTAATCTTGTATGGCGCGCGATTCTTCGCGGCATCGACGATTTCTAATGGGAACTCGATAATTATCTTTAAAAGTTCTTTCTCTTTTTTCTCATTAAGAAGATCGCCTGTTAAATCTAAATTGATGTCTTTACCCTGCTCAAGCAAACTTGCTAATCTAGCATGAGCATACTGCGCGTAATAAACTGGATTCGAAGCTTCCATCTTCTTAGATGCGTCAATATCATAATCAAGATGAGATGATGACGCGCGACTTACGAAGAAGTATCTAACTGAATCTATGGAAGTCTCCTCGCATAATTCCTTTAATGAAACCGCGTTTCCAGTTCTTTTTGACATCTTGTACTCTTCGCCATCTTTAAATAATCTAACCATCTGAATTAGTTCAATTTCTAATTTAGATGAGGAATAGCCAAGCATCTCTAAGGCAGCTTTCATTCTAGCTATGTAGCCATGATGATCCGCGCCGAGACAATCGATCAAGAGATCAAAATTTCGATTTAATTTATTTTGGTGATAAGCTATATCCGGTAAGAGATAGGTATACGCGCCATCTTTTTTAATTAAGACTCGATCTTTATCATCGCCATAATCAGTAGTTTTTAAAAAATACGCGCCATCTTGCAAATATATATGATTTTTTAATTTTTCTAAAACTTGTTCGACAGCCCCTTGATTTCTGATATCTAGCTCTGAGGAAAAGACATCGAAATGAACTCTAAACATCTTTAAATCATTAATTAATTTATCAAGCTCTAATTCTCTTCCCCGCTTTTTGAAGAATTGATAGCCTTCTTCAGAATCATTTAAATATTTATCACCGACTTCATCGATGATCTGTTTGGTGATAAAGTAGATATCTTCACCATGATAACCATCTTCAGGGAAAGGATAGTTTGGGTTATTTTCAAGAATCTCATGATATCTAGCTCTAATCGATTTAGCTAGATTATCAATTTGATTACCCGCGTCATTAATATAATATTCTCTAGTTACATCGAAATTACATTTCTCTAAAATTCTACATATAGAATCACCAATCGCCGCGTTTCTAGCATGACCTAAATGAAGGTCACCAGTCGGATTAGCCGAAACAAATTCGACATTAACTTTTTGATGATTTCCAAAATCATTTTCTCCGTAATGGTCATTTAAAGTAACTATCTGCTCGATGATTCCTTTTAAAGAATCTTGCTTAACAAAAAAGTTAATAAATCCAGGTCCAGCAATTTCAATCTTATCAAAAAGAGATGAATCGATGTCGCTGATTAATAAAGAAGCGATCTCTCTTGGATTTCTCTTTAAGACTCTAGTTAACTGCATCGCGACATTGCTCGCATAATCTCCATGTAAAGGATCCTTGCTCTTTTCGATGACGATTTCTCCTTCAAAAGGAATATCGTGCTTCTTAATTTGTTCGATAAGTAGATTTCTAATTTGTTGTTCGATAGTTATCATAATTCCTCCATTACGATTTTAATAAGATGGTGAGATGTTATTTTTCCGTTGTCTAATAAATCAAATTCTAAATGCTTAGTCAATTCATTAAACTCGATATTTGTTTTTTTTAATTCTAATTCTAGAGATAGATTACCATAATTTAGAAAATATTTATCCTCGTTACCTAATTGAATTTTTATGAATGTCTCTCCGATAGTTTGAATGATGATAATTTTTCCACCAACAGATTCAATACTCATTCTAGATATTTGTTTTTCACTTTCATTTAGAATGAAGATGTATTGATCTTTTTCAATCATATATCCTTGATAGATATTCTCTTCAACTTCACCTAAATCATTAATTATTTTTGAGATTAGTTTAGCTTTTTTCTTAATCATTTTAGGATAGACGTTTAATTATTTCTTCTTTACCTAAGAGAATAAAAATATTATATAACTCAATGCCTTCATGGGACCCGGTTAATTTTAATCTTAACGGCATGAAGAAGCTCTTACCTTTCAACGATAATTCTTTTCTAGTCTCCGCGAAAAGTTGTTGAATATTTTCTTTATCTAAATGATCTAAAGACTGAATCTTCTCGATAATCGTTTTATATAAAGTTGGATTAGTATCTAAATTTAAGAATTCAACCTCTTCTAAAGATAGATTATATGTAGGCTTATAAATTCTTTCTAATTTTGGAACAATCATCTCTCCAAAAAGAAGTTCTTCTTTAAACATGTTTGCAATCTTTAATAGCTCATCATCTGAATAAGCATCTTTATCCAAAACTTTAAATAAGAATGGTTTAATAAAGGCAAGATAATGCTCATCATCTAAAGATTTGATATAGCAAGAATTAATCCAGTTCATTCGATCTTGATCAAACATCGATGGGGCTAAAGATAAATTCTTTTCATCGAAAGCTTCGATAGCTTCTTCTTTAGAATAAATTTCTTTATTATCTTTTCCATTCCATCCTAACAATAATAGATAGTTGAAGATAGCTTCTGGAAGATAACCCTTATTTCGATATTGAGACATGAACTGTAAGACATTTAAATCTCTTTTAGATAATTTTTTACCATCTTTATTGACGATGATGGTCATATGACCAAACTTAGGTGCCTCCCAGTTAAATGCTTTATAAACCGCGAGTTGTTTAGGGGTATTAGATAGATGCTCTTCACCTCTGAAGACATGGCTTATATCCATTAGATGATCATCGATGACAACTGCAAAGTTATAGGTAGGATAGCCATTTGATTTCATGATGACAAAATCGCCACCTAAATCTGAAGATGAGAATTTCATCTTACCTCTAACTAAATCATCAAATTCAAAGATATCTTTTGGATCTAATTTGATTCTAATACAAGGTTTTAATCCTTTTTTAAGATTCTCTGAGATTTCTTCTTTAGTTAGATTTCGGCATTTTCCATCATATTTAGGAGCCTTAACTCCGTTATCTAGCTGTTCTTGTTTTCTTCTTTCAACTTCTTCTTCGGAGCAGAAGCAATAATAAGCCTTACCTTCTTCTAATAATTGCATCGCATATTGTCTATAGAGATCTAATCTCTCTGATTGACGATATGGAGCGTATTTAGGATTCATCTCAAATGGTGATTCATCAGGAATGATTCCTAACCATTTTAAATCGTTATATTGAGATTCTTCCCCGCCTTCAATATTACGTTCAATATCGGTATCTTCGCTTCTAAAGACAAAGGTTCCATCATATTTTTTTGCGTATAAATAATTAAACAATGCGCTTCTAGCTCCTCCGATATGGAGATAGCCGGTTGGTGACGGCGCGTATCTAACTCTTACTTTCATAATCAATCCTCGCTTTCAATTAAGACGATTGCCGTTGCTTTAACAGCCTTGTTCTCGCCTAAAGAATCTAATTTTTCATTGGTTTGAGCCTTGATAGATACTCTTTCAAGAGGAAGATTCAAAACTCTTGAAACATTAGTTCTAATCTTTAAAATATAATCTTTTAACTTAGGCTTTTCTAAAACTATATTGATATCCACGTTGTTAATACGGTAATTTCTTGCTTTAACCATATTTAAAACATCTATTAAAATTAATTCTGAATCATAAGATTCATACTTAGGATCAGTATCAGGGAAAAATGTTCCTAAATCACCTAAAGCTAGACTACCTAATAAAGCTTCGGCTAATGCGTGAAACAAACAATCTCCATCCGAATGAGCGATTAATCCTTTTTCAAAAGGAATCTTCACTCCTCCTAATATCAAAGGTTTTGAAGAGGTATCTTCTAAACGATGAATATCTTCTGAAAAACCAATTCTAATCATTATCCGTGCCTAATAAAAAGACAATCACCATCTTTGACGAGATAATCTTTTCCCTCGATTCGAATCTTGCCATTTTCTTTTAATGCTTTTTCTGAGCCATATTCAAATAAGTCAAGGCAAGAATAAACTTCCGCGCGAATAAACTTCTTTTCAAAATCAGTATGAATCGTTCCCGCGCAGCGAGGAGCCTTCCATCCATTTATGAAGGTCCAAGCTCTAACTTCATCTTCTCCAACCGTAAAGAAAGTTGAAAGATTTAAAAGATGATAAGCTCTTGAAGCTAAGACATCGAGTCCTGGCTTCTTGACTCCTAAAGAATCTAAATATTCTTTTTTATCTTCCTTAGAAAGAGAAGATAGCTCCTCTTCGATTCTAGCCGAGATAGCTAAGCATTCGGCATTTTCTTTCTCTGCTAAAGCTTTGACTTTCATAAAGTATTGATTGTTCTCAGGAGTCGCATAATCCTCTTCAGAAACATTACAGACATAGATGACTTTTTTATAAGAAAGGAGATTGTACATCTTAATTAATTCCTCTTGTTCTTCAGTTAAAGGAATTAGTCTCGCCGAGATACCTTTTTCAAAGTTTTCTTTTAAGAGAGTTAATAATTTAAATTCTTCAACAGCTTCTTTTTCTTTAGATGTTCTAGCTTTAACTTCAACTTTTCCTAATCTTTTTACTACGGTATCTAAATCAGCAAAAATAAGTTCGTATTCTATAGTTTCAATATCTCTAAGAGGATCGATAGATCCTTCAACATGGATAATTTCATTATCTTCAAAACATCTAACTACATGACAAATCAAATCAACATTTCTAATATTCGATAAAAATTGGTTACCTAATCCTTCGCCTTTCGACGCGCCTTTAACTAATCCTGCGATGTCGATGAATTCAAAAGTGGCTTTAATCTCTTTCTTTGGATGAAAAATCTCAACAAGCTTATCAAATCTTTCATCGTTTAAATTAACCACACCTTCATTCGGATTAATAGTCGCGAAGGGATAGTTTTGAGCTTCGACGTGAGAATTGGTAATCGCGTTAAACAAAGTCGATTTTCCCACATTAGGTAATCCAACAATTCCTGCTTTTAATGACATAGTTGCACCTCAAAAATACTAAGCAATCGCTTCTTATTTATCCTACCATCTTCTTTACCTTAGGTAAAGAACATTAACTTTAAAATGGATTTCAGTTTATTCTTTAGATTTGATGTAATCTAAAGGTAAAATGTTTTTAAGTTTATTTGAATTAAATATATAAACTAATAGATTCGATAGAATTGTTAAAATCAGATTCACCATCGTTCCTTCTAAATATATCGTCCAAAAATCATTAGAAAGAAGATAATTTAGATCCTTCGTTAAAAATATTTCTAAAAATAAGATAGCAATTGAAGAATTAACAAAACTGAGTAGTCCAACAAGCAAGCAATTAGCCATAAAAATATATTTTAAAGATTTACGAGAGATTCCAAATGCTTTAAATAAAGCGATCTCCTTTCCGTTTTCATTTAAAAACATCTTAGAAAATAAGAATGATAGAAAAGCGGAAGATAAAGCGATTAATAGGCCAAAAAAGAGCATGACCATTTTTAAATATTTTATCATCTGATCTAAAGAAGAATTGATTTCAAAAGATGGGTTAGCTATAGAATAATCTAGATATTTTCTCTCTAGATATTGAAGATATTCTTCCGGTGATTTAGGCGAGGTAAATTTTATTCCATTTAGATTTAACTCTAAAAAATTATAAGCAAAATTATCGATGTAAAAGAAGATATTAAAATCATCAAAGGAGTAAATTTTAATTTCATCATCATCGATGATTCCCGAAATTTTGATCTTGACGTATTCCCAAAAGTAAGAATAAGAAATAGAATCGTAATAAACATTTCTAAGAATCGTAAAATAAATATTTTTACCGAGAACTTTTGATGTATCAAGGTTAGGAAACAATATCTTGCTCGCACCTAAGGAAATGGCTAATTCTTGATAGTTTAAAGGAACGTTACCTTCTAAAAAAGTCTTATTTTGGCAAGGCTGATATTTTAAAGATTGTTGCAAGTTCAAAGTTCCGATTCCACCTTGAAGATATGAAGAATAAGTATTGTCTAATAAAGGAGGTGAGTAGATATAGTTTTCTTCGCTGATCTCATGCTCATTAATGAATTTTAAGCAAGCATCCTCATTATTAAAAATCAAAGTAGAATAGGTAAATGATTCTAAATTCAACTGATTTAATACTTGATATGTTTCATTGACAGAATATAGATAATTATCTAAATTTTCCTCTTCAACTATCGAATTTAATTCAGCTAAAGAAGGATTATCTTTACTTTGACAATAGACCATTATCTTATCAAGGTGCTCACCTTTAGAAAGATAGGAAATATAATTAGAGTCAATTAAATCAAAAGAATAATCTTGATAAGAGATATCTTTACATAAGCTTTTTAATAGATTTAGACTTTGATTCTTTTTTACTTGAAGATAGTAAACTTTCTTTAGAGTCCAGGGAACTTCCTCATGAGAAAATAAATCGTTTGATGATTGATAATGCATCTTTTCTTCAAATAAATGCTCAGAAAAATCAAGTGAAGAATGAACTATTCCTATATCTTCTCCTTCAATCACCTTTTTTAAAGATAACGTGATGGTATCTTCATAAGACCATTGAGAATTTTTAAAATAGAATTCAATCGATGTTTGCTGAGTTTTTAAATAGTTATTTAGACTATAGACATTATCATCAATACCTAATGAATCAGCGATTCTTTTAATATCTTTTTCCCTTAATTTTAAGATTATTTCATCATAAGATAATTTTTCTTCATCAAGACCTAAATCATAATAATTTTGAAATTCATTTATTGAAAGAATGTTTAATTCATAAAAATTGATAGGATAATTTCCTTCTTTAAATGACATATATGATTCTTCTAAGAATCCTGGAAAATAAGTTATATAAAATGTTCCAACTTCCTCGACGGTATCATGCTCATTTTTGATCATCTCAACTGATTCTCTATCAAGAGAATAAGCTTCATTGATTCCTTGATCTAATTCCTTCACTAAGGCATAAGATGATTCATTATAGTAAGAGCCTAGAGAAGAAACTAAATCATTGATAGTTAAAGATGTCAGCATCAAGGATAATGAGACTAAGACTAATCCTAAAACGGTGATGGAGATTAAAATTAGATTCCTATTCTTTTTTTGAATAAAGTGCTCTTTTATATAAGTAAAAATATATTTAATCGATAAATTGTTAGATTTATTACTCTCTAAAGATGGATAATTAATCTTTTCTTTTGAAATTTTTAAATTCACCAATTTTTTATCTTTAATTTCATAGATATTATCTCCGTAAAGATAGGCTAATTCTCTATCATGAGTAATTAAAATAATCCGTTTTTCTAAAGATAACTTTTTTAAAAGAGCAAATATTTTATGAGAATTATCTCTATCTAAAGAACCACTTATCTCGTCACCTAAAATGATTTTTCCTTGAGACAATATCGCTCTTGCTATAGCTAACCGTTGCTTTTCTCCTCCTGATAAAGATGATACTTTTCGTTTTAAGGAAAGGTCTAAATTACAAAATGATAACACTTCTTTAATCTTGACAGGAGAAGATTCATAAAAGCTTAGATTAGCAAAGATGGTTAATTCATTAAAAAGAAGATAATCTTGATAGATAAAGGAAAAAGTTTGATAACGAAATAAATCTTTATCTTCAACATCCTTTATATCTATTCCATCAATAATTATTTGTCCTTGATAAAGAGGATCTAAATTTGAGATAAGATTTAATAAAGTAGTTTTGCCAGATCCAGATTTACCTAAGATAATAGTTAATCCATCTTTAAAAGTGATATCTAAGTAATTAAATATCACTTCATCATCGTATTTCTTAATTAAATTCTTTATTTCAATCATCAGCTCTCCTTTATTTCCTTCATTAAGGACAAATTCTTAAGGCTTCTTAAAGCAGAGGAAGAAATTAAAAGCGATAGCAAAAATAAAAAGGCTATAAGCAATAAAGGAAAAGCCAATCCATAAAGTTCGAAAACATTTAAAAAATATATTGATGGATCAATCTTATTAATCAGCCAATTAACTAAATAAATAATCCCTATATGGGCAATTAAGCTTAATATTATTGAAGAAAATAATAATAAAAATGATATAAATATCAACACTAGATTAACCTCTTCTCGAGAGTAAGAATTAACCATCATCACCAAAATATCTTTTTTCCTTCTTTGAAAGATATATAGAACTTGGAAAGATAATAAGATTAAAACAATTATGATTAAAACTATCAAAAATATATCAATCAAATCACTTAATGATGAAAAAATTGTTTTTAAGCTTTCTTCCATATCTAAAGCTTTAGATTTGATAACGAGACTTTCATCATCTTTAAAAGCATCATAGATTCTAGACGGTTTTTTAGAATAAATTATCATCTCATAATTAGTTAAACTATCATCATTTGACGCGTTCATGATCTTACTTAATAAAGTGACCCTCCGATTCAATAATGAAGAAGCTTGGATTAAATTATACGCGTTAAAATAATTTAAAAATTGATGGTAATTATAATAAACAATCGGGGTTAATAAAAAAGAAAATTCATCTTTAACTTCGACGATTTCTAAAGTTAAATTAATTATCACATTATCGATAGAACGATTGTTTTTAGAATCATAAGTTACAATTTGATAGGCTAAAGAGAAATCAACATAAGGTGAATTAATTATCTCATATGCCTTTTGATTGCAGTAAACATCTAATAATGCTCCTTCAAAAAATAATGGTTCAAATAATATTTCTTTATTTTGATCATTTTTTATTTTTCCGTTTTTTAATATTCCATCTAAAGAATAATATACTTGATCTTCATCATCGATAATAGAATTTATAATCCCGTTATTCGGCCTTTTAGATTCAGTGAATGATAAGGAAGTTCCTTCAATTTCTTTAGCTACCTCCTCGCTTACTTTTAAAACATTATAATCAAGATATGAACGACATAAAGAAGAAACGATCCCTTCAAATGACCCTTGAAAAGATAATGAAAAAAGGGAGATAAGCATAATTAAGAAAGTTAATAAAAATGATGAAACAGAATCTTTAAATGATTTTTTAAACTTTATAAGAGATAATTTTGCTAAATATTTATAGTTCTTTCTTTCTATATTATTAAAAGAAACAAAATCTTGTTCTAGAGAAGAATAATCATCCTTTTTAAAATACTCAACTTTCTTTCGAGAGATGGTATGAGAAGTCAATTCAATATGATATGAACAATATTCTAAAGCTAGACTAACATCATGAGAAACTAAAATGACTAATCTAGATTCAGAAATCTTCTTTAATAAAGTAAAAAGTTTTATCGAATTCTCTTTATCTAAAGCTGAGGTGACCTCATCGCAGAGCAATATTTCTTTATCTAACAATAATCCGCGGAGGAGAGATAATCTCTGCTTTTGACCACCTGAAAGCAAACTCACCTTAAAATCAAGGCTCTTATCGATATCATATTCTTTCAGCATCATTTCTAATTCAGATAAAGAATACGGTTTAATTCTTTTTTGATTAACTAATTCTAAATTATCTAAGATGCTTTCTTGTTCCAAAAGAAAGTAATCTTGAAATAAGAAAAAAACATGCTTATTTCTAAACTCTTCTTTTTTAGAATCATCTATTATCTCACCATTAAAATAAAGATTCCCTTCATCGAGAGATTCAATTCCTCCTAAGCAAGATAATAAGGTGGTCTTTCCTCCTCCTGAAGGCCCGGATATTAAAACTAAACCCTTGGATGGAAAGACGATATTAAGCTTAGAGAAGATGACTTCATCATATATCTTTTTACCATTTTTAAGCTCTAGCATATAATCATATATAGGGCTTAAATATAAATATTTTTAAAATTATTTTTTGATGACTTCCTTAACTTTAGAATTAAAATCATTTCTTAAAAGGGTGATAATTCCTTTGCAACCTTGACATTCTAACTTGATATCCATCCCTAAACGAATCACTTTAAAAAGATCTGATCTAGATGAGCAGGGATGTTTTTTCTTCATTCTCACTAGAGAATATAAAGCGTAATCATCGTTAGTTATCATGCTTTAAACCTCTTAATAAATTTTCAAAAAGATACAAGGTGGTTAATTTTCCAACTCCCCCAGGAACTTTGCTAATCGCGTAGAGCTTTTCATTAGGAATCACATCTCCGACGATTTTATCTTCTAGATAATGAATTCCTGCGTCAATGACGATTGCTCCTTCTTTCATATATTTAGAATCGATGAAATGAGGTTTTCCAATAGAGACGAAAACTACATCATAGTTTTTTAATTCCTGATTTAAATCCTTAGATTTAGAATGCATGACCGTAATCGTCGCATTTCGATTTAAAACAAGCAAGGCCAGGGGCTTACCAACCGAAATCGAACGTCCGATTATTAAAACTTTCTTACCTTCTAAAGAGTAATTATGACCTTCTAAAAGCTTAACCATCGCTAAGGCGGTATTAGGGATTATAAACTCATCGCCGCTTAATAGTTTTCCTAAATTATAAGGATGGATTCCATCGAGATCTTTAAATGGATCCAAGGCCTTTAAAATCTTTTTTTCATCGAGGTTCTTTCCTAAAGGACGGGTTATTAAAACTCCCTTCACCTTAGGATCTTGATTAAGAGAAGCGATAACATCTAAATATACTTTTTCATCTTGCTCTAAAGAAAGAACCTCAGCTTCAATCCCTAGATTGGTTGATTCTTTAATGATCGCTTTCGCGTAATAATACGATGATTTATCATCTTTATTAAGTAAAATAACAATTTTAAAATTCTTATCAACTTGATCAAATTCGTTTTTTAAACGTTCAAATTCTTGCTGATAGATTTCTTTTCCTCCCCAAAGAAGCATTATTCATCCTCCATCTTAACTGCCTGAGGAACTTTAGGAAGCCCTGGTAAAGTTAAAACCGTGCCAGTTAAGCAAACTAAGAAATTAGCCCCTGAAGATAAATTAACTTCTCGAATATGAATCGTATGGTTGCGAGGATCATTTAATAGCTTTGGATCGTCGGAAAAAGATTGAGGAGTCTTAGCCATGCAAATATAAGCATCTTGATATCCTTCTTTGATATATGATTCAATTTGTTCTTTAGCTAAAGATGAATACTCAACATTTTTACAGTGATATATCTTTTTACAGATAGTCTCAATTTTTGAATAGACATCATCATGTCTATCATAGATAGGATGATAATGTTCTTCTTGAGTTTGTAACGTTTCAACAACCTTTTTAGCTAAATCGATTGATCCTTCTCCACCTTTAAGATATCCATCTAAAAAACTATATGGATAATTATGTTCTTTTAAAATATTTTCTAAAGTTTCAATTTCTTCTTTTGAATCTGTTTCAAAATGATTGATAGCTACCACGAAAGGAATTCCATATAATTTAACGTTCTCTAAATGGGCTAAAAGATTTTTGCTACCTTCTTTTAAGGCTTCAACATTAGAAGTAGCTAAATCTTTTTCGTCTTGTCCTCCGTGGACTTTTAACGCGCGAATCGTAGCTACCATCACTATTGTAGAAGGATGGAAGTTTCCTTCTTGAGAGACAATGTCTAAGAATTTTTCCATTCCTAGATCGCCTCCAAACCCTGCCTCTGTCACCACGATAGGGGCTAATTTAAGTCCCATCTTAGTCGCGATTATGGAATTTGCCCCGTGAGCTATATTTGCAAAAGGTCCTCCGTGAACTAAAACTGGATTTCCTTCTCTAGTTTGAACTAAATTAGGATTCAAAGCTTCCTTCATCAATTTATAGATAGCTTTAGAAATCTTTAACTCTTTGATTTTTAAAAGCTTGCCATCTAAAGAATAAGCAAAAGAAATATTGTTAACTCTAGAAATAAAATCTTCGCTGTCTTTAGCAAGACAAAATACGGCCATAAGCTCATTAGCTACAGTTATCACAAAATGCGCGTCTCTTTCAACTCCGTTTCCTTTCCCAAGACCGATTCTAACATTTCTTAAAGTTCGATCATTCATATCTAAAGATCGAGGAAAGAGAATTCTATCTTTATCGATATTTAATGGATTCCCCTGGTAGAGAGAATTATCGATGATCGCATTAATTAAATTAATCGCGGAAGTTAATGCGTGAAAATCACCATTAAAATGCAAATTGATATCTTCGCTTGGTTCAATAGTCACTTTTCCTCCCCCGCAGGCTCCGCCTTTTAAGCCAAAAACCGGCCCTAAGGAAGGTTCTCTTAAACATCCTATAGCTTTTTGATTAATCTTAGCTAATCCATCGATTAAAGCAATCGAGGTAGTCGTCTTACCTTCTCCAGCTTTAGTTGGAGTAATCGCGGTGACTAGCACTAACTTTCCATCCTCTCTCTTTGAGAGATCCTTTTTATAATACTCTAAGTCAATTTTTCCTTTATATAAGGTGTAAGGAATCACATATTCCTCATCAATATCTAACTTTGATGCGATATCATAAATCTTTTTTAGTTCCACGATGTTTTTCCTCCATATAATTAAAAGCTAAAGAAAGTGAATTAAACCACTTAACTGGTAGCTGATGTCTAAAATAAGTATACTGCCTTTTCGCGTAGTTTCTACTATGTTGCTTAATTAAATTAATTGAGGTCTCTAAATCGATTTGATTATCAAAATATGAAAACAATTCTTTATATCCTATAGCCTGAAAAGCCCTTAAAGAATGGTCATAATGTGAATAAAGTTCTCTAGCTTCTTCAATAAGCCCTTCACCAATCATCGAATCGACTCGTTTATTAATTAAATCATATAAAGAATCTCTAGAGATAGTCTCTAGTCCGATGAAGGTTACATCATAAAGCAATTTATGTTCTTGCTTTTGAATTAAGGAAGACTTATTTTCTCCATTCTCTAAATAGATTTGAATAGCTCTCATCACTCTTTTTCGATTGTTATAATGAATCTTAGATGCCTCGATAGGATCAATTTTCTTTAATTCCTCATGCAAGCTTACATTATCTAATTTTTCATATTTTTCCATATTGATGAGGCTAGTTTGCTCATTAAAAACAAAATCATATAACGCGGATTTTAAATATAAGCCTGATCCTCCAACAATCACGATATCTCTATCTACATTATTCTTTTTATTAAGAGATAAAAGGTGATCGATAGTTGCTCTTAAATCTTTTTGATAATCATAGATTGTATATTCTTTATTCACAGTTTGAATTGAAAATAAAAAATGATTTCCGTCTTCAATCAAGGAATCTTCAATCTTAGCAGTCCCTATCTTCATCTCTTTATAGCATTGAAAACAATCCCCGTTAACAATATAGCAATTATATTTTTCTCGATATTTCTCTGAAAGATAGCTCTTTCCGATCCCAGTTGGTCCAACGATGCAAAAAATCATTTTCCCGTCCTCTTAAAAAGCTTTTCAATATCGTAAGAAGAAAAATGAATGATGGTTGGTCTACCATGAGGACAGGTGGTTGGATTCTGGCATTTAAACAATTCTTTTAACAAGAATTCCATCTCATTCATATCAAGATAATCATTAGCCTTAATCGATGATTTACAGGCTTTTGAAGCGATTACTTCATCTCTTAATTCTTGAAGAGAAATATTTTTATCGTCGATAACCTTTTGAATCAAGAATTCGATATCTTTTTCAATATCGCCATTTTTAAAGAAATTAGGTACCGTTTCAACTTTAACCGTGTCGGAGCCAAAAATCTCTATTCTCAATCCGCAGGAATTTAATAAAGCAATCTTTCCTTGAGTTAATTTAACAATATCAGAGGTTGGAAAAGTTAGATAATAAGGAGAAAATAACTCTCTTGACTCTAAATGAGAGGTCATAATCTTAGAAAATTTTTCGTAATTAACTCTTTCATTAGCCGCATGCTGATCAACTAAATAGAATCCGTCATCTCCTTCTAAAACGATATATGTTTTATGAATTTGACCGATGATTCGATAAGAAAATTGTTCTTTTTCTGTCTTTTGTTCTTCTATGATTTTGTCATCTTTATTAATTAAAAACGCATTATCATCTTTTAAAATCACTTCTTTAGTTGTCTCTAAAGGAGAGGAATCTTCTAAAGGAGCTTCGATAAAATCATCTAAAAAATCTTCTACTTTTGGATACTCTATCTTTATCTCTTGATCTATTTTGTTTTCATTAAGTAAATTATTATCCGTTTCTAAAGATTTTTCGTTAAAATCAGTATTTTTAAACCTAGTTAATGAAGAAATATTAGCCTCTTGAAAGGAGTTTAAGTTGCTTAAAGCTTTTCTTATCACAGTCTCTAAAGTCTTCGAAAGCTCATTTTCTAAAGATAATCTTACTTCTCTTTTAGAAGGATGAACATTACAATCAACTAACGAAGAATCAAGAGAGAAAAATAAGAAAGTTATAGGATATCTTGAAGAAAATAAATAATTACCATATCCATCTAGAATCGCTCTTTGGAAGGAAGGAACATACACATTACGATTATTAATATACGTGAGTATCTGATATTTATTTGATTTAGTAAATTCAGGTTTAGAAATATATCCTTTAATTGAAATCAGCTCATCTTCATAGTTAACTTCAATAAGCTTTTTACAGTAATCAACGGAATACACTCTTCCGATTGCTTCAAGAAGATCATTTCTTCCGCTAGTGACAAAATGCTCTCTATCATCAATATAGAAAGAGAAGCTAACATCGACTCTAGATAAAGCTAATCTAGATACCACATCGATGCATGAAGCAAGCTCAGTAGAATCAGATTTAAGATATTTTAATCTCGCTGGGGTATTATAAAATAACTCTTCAACGGTGAATCGACTTCCTTTATGAAACGGAATTACTTTGATTTCTTTAATTCCGTCAATCACGGTCACTTCCGTTCCAGAAATTCCATCATTAGATGTTTCAAGAGTAACCTTACTAACTGAAGCGATGGAAGGTAAAGCTTCGCCTCTAAAACCCATTGTTTTGATTTTAAAAAGATCATATTCATCTTTTATCTTACTAGAAGCATGCTCTTTAAAGCACATTAAAGCATCATCTTTATCCATTCCGATTCCATCATCTTCGACGATGATTTTATCTCTTCCAGCATGATAAATCTTAACTGTTATATGATTAGCTGAAGCATCTAAAGAATTTTCGATTAATTCTTTTAAGACTGAAGAGGGTCTTTCAACCACCTCGCCCGCGGCAATCATGCTTGCAAGGCGAGCGTCCATCACTTTAATGTTTGCCATCATTCACCTCGTACTTTCTTTTGAAGATTATATAGATAGTTTAAGGCTTCTAAAGGAGAAAGAGAATAGACATCTAAGGATAAAATTTCTTTAAGATAATCTTGTCTTTCATCCTTTTTAACTATCTTCCTTGGTTCTATTTTAATTTCTTCGTTCTCTAATTTAGCTAATATCTCTTTAGCCCGAGAGATTACTTCATCAGGCAAAGAGGCTAATTTAGCTACATTTATACCGTAAGATTGATTCATTGGACCATCTAAAACTTTATAGAGAAAGGTGATATTGTCATCTTCTTCATTAACTGCGACATGAATATTCTTCAATGATTTAATCTCATTATCTAATTGAGTTAATTGATGATAATGCGTGGAGAATAAAGTTTTAGAATGAATATTTTGAGCTACATATTCTAAGATCGATTGAGCTAAAGCCATCCCATCAAAGGTCGCGGTTCCTCTTCCTATCTCATCAAATAGCAATAAAGAATTCTCATTGGCATGAGTCAAGGCAAAATTAGTTTCATTCATCTCAACCATGAATGTTGATTCTCCAGATACTAGATTATCTGAGGCTCCAATCCTGGTGAAAATCGAATCAAAAATCATCAAAGATGCTTCCTCAGCTGGGACGTACATGCCCATTTGAGCCATGATAACTATCAAGGCTAATTGACGCATGTAGGTAGATTTACCTCCCATGTTAGGCCCTGTTATCATCAATATATCAATATCTTTATTCATCTCAAAAGAATTAGAAACATAGTTAGTATTGACTTTTTCTAAAACTGGATGACGCGATTCTTTTAAATGAATTAATCTTTCATCATTAAAAACTGGTTTTACATAATGATTTTTTAAGCTTACTTCCGCAAAAGATACCATGCAATCGACAAAGGCAACTAAAGAAGATAAATCTTGAATCTTAGTTACATAAGTAGATACCACTTCTCTTAGTTTAGTGAATAAAGCATACTCTAAACTTTTTCTTTTATCCCAAGCATTTAAAACTTTATTTTCATAATCTTTTAATTCTTGGGAGACATAACGTTCAGAATTAATTGTCGTTTGCTTTCTTTCGTAGTTAAAATCTTCAGGAAGAGAGGTGGTCGCACCTTTAGATATTTCTAAATAGTAGCCAAAGACTTTATTATAACCAATCCTTAAAGTTTTAATCCCTAATCTTTCTTTTTCTTTAGCTTCTAGCTCTTGCAAGAAAGATTTAGAATCAGTCGATAAAGTAATAAGCTCATCTAGCTCAGGAGAATATCCTTTTTTAAATATTTCTCCATCTTTAATAGTTATAGGTGCATCATCAGAAATCGCTTTTTCAAGAAGATTAACTAAAGAGATAAAGTCTTCATTTAATCCTGGCAAACTTAATAAATAGAGATTATCTAAAGCTTTAATTGTTTTTATAAATTGAGGAACGATTGAAAGAGACTTTTTTAATTGTAAAAGATCTCTACCATTACATGAGCCAAAAGATATTTTAGAAGCTAAACGATCTAAATCATAAAATTCTTTTAATTCATTCTTTAAATCTTCCCTTAATAGAAATTTATCCATCAAGGCATCGACTACCGATTGTCTTTTTAAAATTTCGTCTTTAGAGGCTAAAGGTTTTAAAATAAATTGCTTCAATAACCTAGAACCCATGTTCGTATTAGTTTCATCTAAAAGCCATAGTAATGTTCCATATTTACTATCCCCGCGAATAGTTTTAACTAATTCTAAGTTAGCTAAAGATGAATTATCGATGTTGAGATATTGATCTTTTCTAACCACGACTGCCTTCTTTAAATAAGTTAGGCTCCTTTTTTGAGTCTCGGTTAAATAATTAATCAATCTAATTAAAGATTCTCGCATCTTCAAATGTCTAACATCCATCAAGATATCTTCAAATTCTAAAGATGAGTTTAGATTATTCTCATAAGAGACAAGAATATTATTGTTCTTAATATCCTGGATAATTGAGGCATTAAATGTAGTTGGAAGGACGACTTCCTTCACTTCTAAAGAGAGGAGAGATTGTATTAATTGCTTAATATCTCTAGGAAGATTTTCGCAGTAGACCTCGCCGGTTGAAACATCGATATATCCTAAAGAAAAGGCCCTATCATCGATAGCTAAAGAAGCGATAAAATTATTATCCTTGCTTTTATTATCAATAAAAGCTCCTGGGGTGATAATTTGAACAACATCGCGGGAAACGATTCCTTTAGCTAGTTTAGGGTCTTCAAGCTGCTCGACAATTCCAACTTTATAACCTTTAGAAATTAATTTTTCTAAATAAGAAGAAATCGCGTGATAAGGAACCCCGCACATGGGGACCTTTTCCTCCACCCCCGCGGATTTACCAGTTAGAGCCAAAGATAATTCTCTAGAAGCTATCTTCGCATCATCAAAAAATAACTCATAAAAGTCTCCAAGACGAAATAAGATTAAAGTATCTGGATACTTTTCTTTGATTTTAAGATACTGCATCATCATCGGGGTGTACTTTTCCATATCACATGATCTCCAACTTCTTTTTAAGACTATCTAACCTATAATATATTTCTTGATAAGCTGATTTATAATTAATAATCAAAGGGTGATTATATAAAGCGTTTTCCTTAATATTTAACTCTTCAATCTTTTTGATCCTAGCTTCTTTAGATAGAGATTTTAAGCTCTTTTTCCCTAAATTAATCTCTGTTTTTAGATTCTGTATCTCTTGATTTTCTTCAATAGATTTCTTCAAAAGAAAATAACTTTTTACGATAGGTAACTCTAAAAAAGCATCAGTATAATTATCAATTGATTCTTTAATCTTTGGATCCATATCTAGGATACTTGCTCTCCTGAAAGATAATATAGATGGGCTTTATCAATCTTTACTTTAATAATTTTTCCTAACGAGCTCTCATCGCCTTTAAAGTTGACTAGCTTCATGTCAGTTGTGTACCCTGTTAAGATTGATTCATCTTTTTTAGAATAGCCTTCGACTAAAACTTCAACTATCTTACCTTCAAACTGCTTATATTTTTCTTGAGAATATTTATTTACAGTTTCAACTAAACGATTGAATCTATCGTGCTTAACCTCCATTGAGACATGGTCTTCAATCTTAGCAGCAGGAGTCCCTTCCCTAGGAGAGTAGATAAAAGTAAAGGCTGAATCATATTTACAGAATTCAACACATTCTAAGGTCTTTAAAAAATCTTCCTCAGTCTCATTTGGAAAGCCAACGATAATGTCGGTTGAAATCGCGACATCATTCATTAGTTCCCGTAATCTTACAACTAATTTTTTATAATCTTCTAAGGTATATCTTCTACCCATTCTTCTTAAAATATCATTAGATCCCGACTGAAGAGGTAGATGAATATAATGACAAATATTTTTATAAGAAGAGATGACTTTAAACATCTCATCTGAGAAATCCCAAGGATGAGAGGTTGTGAATCTTAACCGAGGAATATTGGTTTTAGCGACATCCTCTAAAAGTGAGGCAAAAGTATAATCATCATATAAATCTTTACCGTAAGAATTAACATTTTGACCTAGCAAAGTAATCTCTTTGTAACCTTGATTTACCAAATCTTGGCATTCTTTAATAATGTCTTCTTTCAATCTAGATCTTTGCTTTCCTCTGGTGTATGGAACTATACAATAGGTACAAAATTTGTCGCATCCATATTGAATATTAACAAAAGCCTTAATCTTAGAAGATCTGACAATCGGCAAGTTTTCCTTAATCTCTCCTTCTTTGGAGTAGACTTCAACAATTCGACATTTAGAAAAAATCACCTCATCTAATAAAGTAGGAAGAGAAGCGATATTATGGGTTCCAAAAACTAGATCAACTTGAGGATAGACTCTTTCAATCTTTTTAACGATCGATGGCTCTTGCATCATGCATCCGGATAAAGCGATGATTAAAGAAGGATTTTTATCCTTTAAACGCTTCATCGAGCCAACTTCTCCAAAAACCTTATCCTCCGCGTTTTCTCTAACCGCGCAGGTGTTAAGAATTATTAAACTAGCTTCGTTATAATCCTCAGTTAATTCATAACCGATTTCTTGTAAGATGCCTTGCATATTCTCAGAATCAACCACATTAGCCTGACATCCATAAGTTCTAATGAAAGCTTTTTTATGATTCGCGTAGCTTTTAAGTCTATCGGAAATAATGATTGAATCATAATCAATCTTAGTTGGAGTTTTACTTCTTTTAAAAGCCAAATCTAAGTTTGGCTCACTTTTTTGAATTAAGGGTTTCTTCATACATCAACCTCGTCTTTTGAATATAATTTATTAATCAAATGAAAATCGATGACTTTATTAGTTTGATCATCAATATCTAATATCACGGCATTAAGAATAAATGTATCGTCATCTTGAACATCAAAAACTGCTGGTAAGCCTGTCATATTTCTCTTTATAACCGCGTCCCTAGATGAGCCAAGGATGCCATTATATGGTCCGACCATTCCTACATCAGATAGATAAAATGTACCATTTTTTAATAATCTAGCATCGTTAGTTTGAACGTGAGTATGCGTGCCGATTAAAGCAGTTATTCTTCCATCAAACTCCCAAGCTAAAGCCTGTTTCTCTCCAGTTGCCTCCGCGTGGAGATCAACAATATGAATATCAACATTTTCGCTTGGATTTAACGAGACTGATTCTTCTAATGATTCAAAGGGATTAGTAACATAATCAGCCATAAAAACTCGTCCCATCAAATTGGTGATTTTAATGTTTTTATGGTTTTTATTAATGACGATATCCCCTCTTCCAGGATGGTATTTAGGAAGATTTCTTGGTCTTAATAAAGTAGGATAATTATCAATATAATTTAAGATTTCTTTTTTAGCTAAATAATGATTACCCATCGTGACCACGTCAATACCAGAAGCGACCATATCTAGAAAATGCTTCTCTAATAAGCCTTTACCATGCGAAGCATTTTCCAAATTTGCGATGACTAGAGAAATATTTAACTTTTCTTTTTCCGTCTCTAAAAAGTGCTTTAAGGTTTCTCTACCTGCCTTGCCTACGCAATCACCGACAAATAATATTTTCATCTTTATTTACAAATCTCCGTCGCGCGAGTTTCTCTAATCACAGAAATCTTAATTTGTCCTGGATATGTCATCTCGTTTTCAACTTTATTTTTGATTTGATAGGCAAGTTTAGTAATCTCAGCATCATCGATTTTTTCAGGTTCTACCATGATTCTAATTTCTCTACCTGATTGCATAGCATAAGCTTGAGCAACTCCATCGAACGATTTAGCAATATTCTCTAAACCTTCAATTCTTTGAATGTAATTTTCTAATGATTCGTTTCTAGCTCCAGGTCTAGCCGCGGAGAGTGTGTCAGCCGCTTGAACGATAACTGAATAGATTGAAGTTGGCTCACAATCGCCGTGGTGAGAAGCAATCGCATTGATGACGATATCAGGTTCACCATACTTTTTAGCTAATCTAACTCCGATTTCCACGTGAGATCCATCAAGTTCAAAGTCAGCTGCTTTACCGATATCGTGAAGAAGTCCAGCTCTTTTAGCTATATTTTGATTTAACCCTAATTCAGCTGCCATAATTCCAGCAAGATAAGCAACTTGCATCGAATGATCTAAAGCGTTTTGAGTGTAGCTAGTACGATATTTTAATCTACCTACATAATCTAATAAATCTTTATTAATTCTAGGTAAACCTAATTTAAATGCCGCGTTGATTCCTGCTTCATGACAAGATTGATCAACTTCTTGAGAAGCTTTCTCAACAACCTCTTCAATTCTTCCAGGTTGAATTCTTCCATCTTTAATTAAATAATCTAAGGCTAATCTAGCTTTTTCTCTTCTAATTGGATCAAAGCAAGAAACTTGAATTACCTCAGGGGTATCATCGATGATGATGTCAGTGCCTAATAATTGTTCTAAGGTACGAATATTTCTACCCTCTCTACCGATTATTCTACCTTTCATCTCATCGGAAGGAAGTTCAACTACGGAAACTGTTCTTTCCGAAACTACTTCTTGAGAATATTTAGACATTGCTAAAGCTAGTAAATCTTTAGCCTTTTTATCACAATTTTCTTTAGCTTCATCTTCCATTTGCTTAACCATATTAGCAATTTCAACTGACATCTTAGATTCAACTTTATCTAAAACAATCTGTCTCGCTTCTTGGTTAGAAAGATTAGCCACTTCTAATAACTTTGCATCTATCGAAGCTTCTTTATTAGCAACTTCTTGCTCTTTGAATGATAAATCTTCCGCTTTCTTTTGATATTCAGCATTCTTTTGCTCTAAGGCGTTTTCTCTCTCGAGCAAAGTTTGATCTCTTCTATCGATATTAGCTTCTCTTTGAGATAATTTATTTTCTTGAGCTTGTAATTCTTGACGTTTTTCTTTCATCTCTTGATCAGCTTGATTTTTAAGCTCAATAGTTAAGTTTTTAGCTTGAATAGTCGCATTGTTAATGATTTCTTCCGCGCGCTTATTTGCTGATTCAACTTTTTCGTTAGCTTCTTCACCTTTTCTAGCGGCTTCTTCTATTTTTAAATTAGCTTCTGTGACTCTTTTCTCAGCATCTAAAAGTCGATCATCAGCTTCTTTAATTTTAGAATTTAATTGCTCAGTTAAAGCCTTTGAATTATCATCCGCGGACTTTTTAGCTTCTTCGATCTTTCCTTTTAAAACAAAGTAAGTAACCGCGAAAGAGATAGCAGCACCTACAATACAAAATATGATTATTAATAATATTCCTAACCACGTATCCATTAAAAATCCTCCAATTTTCTATTATGAAATGACCTAACGGTCAATAAATTCCTTATCAAATTATCTATAAATAAGTAATGAAATTACAATTTGATAACGATGGCAGCGTTTTACGCCTAAAAAATTATAACATAAGAAAAAGAAAGGTATAAGATTTTATAAAAAATCTATTCAATAAACGTTACTATTCACCGAGAAAGATATTAATTAAAAAAGTAAAATAAATAGAATTTGAATAGTTAATAAAACTTAACACC
>CALVJO010000008.1 GCA_944332225.1 uncultured Bacilli bacterium
CATCCCAAGGCCGCCAAGATAGCTGGATGTAATAAATTGCTTAGAACAATTTATGCCATGCTATCAAACGGAACGTTATATTCCGAAAACCAACAATAATATTTTATAGTTTTTATATTAAAAACTAAAGTCTTAATGGTCATTTGACCTTTTTTCCATTCGGAAAAAATTAATCCTTAATTATTTTAATTTTATATTTGACTAATGTTATCAAATTTTAATTACTTAGAAATCTTAATGATTTTGCATTCGTAAGGTTCCATTGCCTTAACGTGAACAACTTCACCTTCTTTATGACCGATTATTGCAAGAGCGAGATCGCATTCATTAGATATTTTTCCATTGACTGGATCAGCTTCTGCTGGACCAACGATTTTATAAGTTTCTTCTTCATCAAGATCAAGCATCTTGATAACGACAGTCGAACCTAAACCTACGGTTGATGAATCATTTGATTTAATCTCAGAAGCGTGGAGAAGCATATTTTGTAAATATGCGATTCTAGCTTCTACTTTTGATTGTTTATCTCTAGCTGCGTCATAATCAGAGTTTTCTGATAAGTCACCTTGCTCTTTTGCGTCTTTAATCTCTTGAGTTACTTGAGGACGAACTACATCGATTAAGTTTCTTAATTCTTCTCTAAAGGCCTCAATACCTTCTTTTGTTAATTTGATTTCTTCGTTTGCCATAATTAATCTCCTTGTTCATGCTCTTGAACAAAACTATCAAGAACTTCTTCTAGCTCATCATATTCTTCATCATCTTCAATATCAAGAATTTCATCGTTTTCCCCGACATATCCAGCGATAATCGTGTCAGGATCACTTTCCGAATAGAAGAAGACGTATTCTTTATTTCTTTCTTTTGAAAAGTAAGAGAAATAGATATCTAGGATAGTTTGATTTCCATTTTCATCAGTGAAGTAAACTTTATTATTTTCTTTTTTCATGTTATCTCCTGCTCATAAGATATGTATCAAGTATAACAACTGCGGCCATTTTATCAATAACTTTCTTCCGTTTCTTTCTCGATAAATCAGCCTGTAGAAGATAGTTAGTTGCTTCAACTGTAGAGAGTCTTTCATCAATCAAAGCTACCTTACATTTTGGAAGAGCTTTTTCAATCATCTCTTTAAATTTACGTGACATCATAGAATGTTCTGATTCAGTTCCGTTCATGTTTAGAGGAAGACCTAAAGCGATCTCTTCGATACCTTCTTTGTTTACATAATATATAACTCTTTCAAGAGCTTTTTCAAAATCGCAGTCATCGAATCTAAAAGTTTCTACGCCGCTGGCTACGATATTTAAATAATCAGAAATTGCGATTCCTAAAGTTTTGGTTCCTAAATCTAAGCCTAAAATTTTCATCTGCTCAATTCCTCTTTCATAATTTTTAAACTTTGATCAAGCTTAGAGATATCCTTTCCTCCCCCCTGCGCGGAGTCTTTTCTTCCTCCCCCGCGTCCATCGGTCATCATAGCTATCTTTTTAACTATATCTCCAGCATTATATTTATTAACTAACTTAGATGAGACTCCAGAGACAAACATTATTCTAGAATCAACTACGTTAGCTAATAAGATAACATAATCATCATAGATTGTTTTTAAAGAATCAAATATTGACATGAAAGCTTTAGAATCTAAAGAAGAGAATTTATGAACTAATAAATGCGCGTCATTTAAAGCGATGAATTCATTCTTTAATTCTTTTCCTTGATAGGAAGCAAGCTTGTCATTTAATGAAGATATTGTTTTCTTTAATGAACTATTTTCTGTTGTTAACTCATCAATTTTGTTTTCAAGCAAAGTAGGTCCGTTAGCTTTTAGACTTATAGTTAAAGAATTAACGATCTCTTGATACTTTTTAAGTTCAAGATAAGCATCGAATCCAGTTTTTCCTTCAATTCTTCTAATTCCTGAAGCGATAGCCTCTTCTTTAGTGATAATGAATAATCCAATATCCTTAGTTGAAGAGACGTGTGTACCTCCGCAGAACTCAGAAGAGACATCTCCAAAAGATACCACTCTAATGATATCTCCATATTTTTCAGAGAAGAGATGCATAGCTTTTAGCTTCTCGGCTTCCTCCTTTTTATAGTAAGAGACTTGGCACTTTAAATCTTGATTGATATACTGATTGACTAAAGATTCAATTTTTCTTAAATCATCATTTGAAATCTTATTAGGATAATTAAAATCGAATCTTAAATAATCTTGACAGTTATAAGAACCTTCCTGATGGACATCATCTCCTAAAACCACCTGAAGAGCTTTTTGTAAAAGGTGAGTGCAAGAGTGATTTTGCATGGTTTTATTTCTTCTATTTTCATCGATTTGTAAAGTGAATTCATCACCTACATTAATCGTTCCATATTCAATCTCTACATGATGAAGATTTTGCTTATTGACAGCTTTAATTACTTTAGTAATCTTACCTTGAGTTTTATCGTTAACAATGATTCCAACATCACCTTCTTGACCCCCTGAAGTTGCATAGAAGTTAGTAGTATCGAAGATGATATCTCCTTCCTCATCTAAGGAAGTTACTTTTTGACCATCTTTAAATAAACCAATTACTTTAGCTTTTAAAGGTTTACTTTCATAAACGAAAGTGGAAGGTTCTTTAAATTCCATTAAATCAGCATTTTGAGCTGACATAGATTGTAAATCGCCTCGCGCGTTACGTGATTGAGATTTTTGATTTTCCATAGCTTGATCAAATTCTTCTTTATCGATGGAAAGAGAATGATCAGAAACTATTTCATTAGATAATTCAAATGGGAAACCAAAGGTATCATATAATTTAAATACTTCTTTACCAGAGATAGTCGTCTTATTCTCTTTTTTAGCTTTATCAATTAAGGATAAAATTAATTCTTGTCCACCTTTTAAAGTTTTTGAAAACTTTTCTTCCTCAAATTTAATCATCTTACTAACTTTATCCTCATGCTCTTTAAGATATGGATAATAAGAATTCATCACTGAGCAAACAAGAGGGACTAAAGTATAAAGATAAGGTTTATCAATTCCTAGTTTTCTAAGATAGAGAGAGGCTCGACGAAGCAATCTTCTTAAAACGTAACCTCTTCCTTCATTAGAGAAAGTAGCCCCATCAGCAAGAGCAAAGGTGCAGGCCCTAATATGGTCTGCGACCACGCGATAGGCCATCAAATATTCTCCTTCATATGGATGAGGAGATATTTTTTGGATTTCTTTAATATATGGATAGAATAAATCAGTTTCAAAATTAGTTTCAGTATTTTGGAAGATGCAGGCTAAACGTTCTAAACCCGCGCCGGTATCGATATTTTTATGAGGTAACTCAGAATATTCTTCTCTTTTCTTACCTTTTTCGGCATTGAATTGAGAAAAGACAATATTCCATAATTCGATGTAACGATCATTATCGAGATCATCATAAAGGAGCTTAACTCCTAGATGGTCAGGATCATATTTCTCACCTCGATCATAATACATTTCAGTATTAGGTCCGCATGGTCCTTCACCGATCTCCCAGAAGTTGTGCTCGGAAGGAATTAAATGATCTTTATCGATTCCAAGCTTAATCCAAAGATTATAGGTATCCTTATCTGAAGGATGATATGTGATAAATAATTTATCAGTTGGAATGCCAAAGTATTTTTCTGAAGTTAATAATTCATAAGCCCATGGTAAAACATCATTTCTAAAATAATCACCGATAGAAAAATTTCCTAACATTTCAAAAAAAGTATGGTGTCTAGCAGTTCTACCAACATTATCGATATCATTAGTTCTAATCGACTTTTGAGCATTAGTAATTCTTTTGTGAGGTGGAATTTCTGATCCATCAAAATATTTTTTTAAAGCTGCGACTCCTGAATTAATCCAAAGTAAAGTTGGATCATTATTAGGAATCAATGAAGCGCTGGGTTCAATATAATGGCCTTTTGATTTAAAGAAATCCAACCACATTTGTCTAATTTGATCACCTGTTAAATAACGCATAAATCCTCCAAAGCATAAAAAAAGCATCTTTCAGGAACGGCCTAGCCGCGTTACCATCCTGATTCATCTACGATGCACCTTAATTTTAAGAGATAACGGTTCTTATCCGCGAGTTTCCTCGAGTCTCAGAAGTGGCACGGAAGTTTTTTCTTAGGCATTTCCACCTTCTAGCCCTCTCTTGAAGATAATTCTTCCTTAGTTTCGTCACAGACAAGTTTATTATAAGAATAATTATAAAAATTTCTATAATTTTAATTGAAGTCGAATATTTAATACTTAATTTACTCAAAGAAGATTTGTATAAGAAAATTATGCCTTGTACTAGTCAATAAAAAGTACCTACTTTATTAATAGCAGTTCATTGAAACAAAAAATAGTCTTCGCAGGCTATTTTAACCTTAATTAAATTATTAACTTCAAAAATGTAGAGGAGTTAAAAAATTAACTGCAAAAACTAAAATAGCAAATAATAAGAAAAATAGTTATATTGAAATTACCTTCGTTGCTCTGATAGAGGAAGGAGAATAAACAATGGAAATTAAGAGCAAAAAGGAAAAATATAAACAGCTTAGAGTAGAAGATAGAAATCTAATCTTTTCTTTTATTGCGAAAGGATTAAATTTAACTCAATGTGCAACTTCGTTGGGGTTAGACATATCTACCTTAAAAAGAGAAATAGATAGGAATAAAATTCTTGTCGAAAATGGAAAATATAGGAATAGATGTGGTTGGAAACATCAATGCAACGAAATGCACGTATGTGGAAACACTAGATGTACACATTTATGCAAAGATTGTAGAAGAGGATTCCGATGCAACGAGAAATGTAGAATGTTTACTCCAGAGCCAAAATGCAAAAAGCTAAAGAAGCTATGTGGGGTATGTAATGGATGTGATGAAAAAGATAAGTGCAGCCTAAACAAATATATTTATGATCCTCAAAAAGCTGATAAAAGGTATCAAAATAAATTAACTGAAGCGCATAAAGGAGTCAGATTAAGTGACAAGGAATTGAAAGAATTTACTGAATTTTTAAAACCATTAATATTAAAGGGATTGTCATTAGAAGTTATAAAATCACAATATCCAACTCAATTTAATTATTCAGTACAAACAGTTTATAATTGGATAAATTCAGGCTTATTACCTGGTATTTTGAACTTAGACTTACCTAGAAAAGTTCGTTATGCTAAGAGATCCAAGAAGAAAAAGGATGTAATAGAAAGAGAATATCTATCCAAAAGAACATACCAAGATTTCATCGCATATACGACAGAGAATCCTTATGACGAGGTGGTAGAAATGGATACCGTCGAAGGAACAGGCAAGAATTCGTTTTTATTAACATTACTGTTCAGAAGAAGTAATTTCATGATGGCTTTTATATTAAGAGACCATACATCTCAAGCTGTTATAGAAGTGTTTGACAAAATAAAAAAGTATTTAGGCAATGATTTATTTAGTCGAACTTTTAAAGTTATCTTAACCGATAGGGGAAGCGAATTTACAAAACCTCTAGAAATTGAAGTTGACAAAAAGACAAATCAAGTTCTAACTCATGTGTTTTATTGTGATGCTAGACAAAGCCAACAAAAAGGTAAAATAGAAAAAAATCATGTGGAATTGAGAAAGTTATTTCCTAAAGGAAGCATAGGTTCTAATTTTAATAACCTTACCCAAGAATATCTCAATAAATGCATGAGTATGATTAATTCTTACCCTAGGCCTAGCTTAAACTTTAAGTGTCCACATGATATCTTTGCCTCTTATTCAGATGAAAGAGTCTTAAAAATGGTACAAGCCCAAAAAATACCATTCGATCAAATCAATTTGAAGATAGTTAGAGGCTAAAATTTTTTGAGCAACGGAGGTAATAAACTCACATTATTTTAACGATTTATTTTTTGCATTTAATTTTTGAATTCATCAATGAATCGTATTTTTGTCGTGCCTTAATTACCTTGTTTGCCATTAAATTATAGTTAAAAAATTAAATTTACCATAGTTTATATGATCAAAAGTTTATTAATTTTCCTCTTATTTATACATTTTTTTGTGTTTTTTTGAAGTTATTAATTTTTTTAATTGTTTTTGAACTTTGATTTTGAATCAAGCCAGGCTATTTTAATTGTTAAATTTAAATGTTAGCTATTCGTGATGCTCGGCTTCAACTTTAGGCTCAAATTCTTTATGAGATAAGTTGATTCTACCCTTCTCATCGATTTCAGTTACGATAACTTTAAGCTTTTGACCGACTTTTACAACATCTTTAGGATGATTTACTCTTGTTGGTAAGATCTTAGAAACATGAACTAAACCATCAACATCATTGAATAGATTTACAAAGCAACCGTATGATTCAATTCTAACAACAGTTCCTTCGAATATTTCTCCAACATGGGCTACTCTAGCGATATCAAGAATCATCTTCTTAGCTTTTTCAATTGATTCACGATTGACGTGATAGATTGTCACCTTTCCGTCATCTTGAATATCAATCTTTACATCATCGCATTTAGCTATTATATCGTTAATAACTTTTCCTTGTGAACCGATGACTTCACGTATCTTATCTGGATCGATTGTGAAGGTGGTCATCTTAGGCGCGTACTTAGATACTTCTTTTCTAGGTTCTGGAATAGCATTTAAGACAACACCCATAATCTCTTCTCTAGCTTTATGAGCTTGAGTTAAAGCTTGACGGATGATTTCTTCGGTGATTCCTTTGATCTTAATATCCATTTGTAATGCGGTGATACCATCTTTAGTACCAGCAACTTTAAAGTCCATATCGCCTAAATGATCTTCAAGACCTTGAATATCAGTTAAGATGGTATAAGGATATCCTTCTTCAACTGGGCCAGAAGTAATTAATCCCATAGCGATACCAACAACTGGTTTTCTAATTGGGACACCGGCAGCCATTAAAGCCATGCAAGATGCGCATATTGAAGCTTGAGAAGATGAACCGTTAGATTCAACAACTTCAGCAACAACTCTAATGGTGTATGGGAATTCATCTTGAGAAGGGATAACGTAAGAAAGAGCTCTTTCTCCTAATGCACCGTGACCGATTTCTCTTCTTCCAGGAGTGCCCATTCTGCCAACTTCGCCAACTGAATAAGGTGGGAAATTATAATGATGCATGAAACGTTTAGTTTCTTCATCAGATAAATTATCAATAATTTGCTCATCTGACTGCGCGCCTAAGGTACAAACAGAAATAACTTGAGTTTGTCCTCTTGTAAACATCGCGGATCCATGAGTTCTAGGAAGGAGATCAACTTGAGCGTCTAGAGGTCTAATCTCATCAATCTTTCTTCCATCTGGTCTAACTTTATCATAAGTGATAAGTCTTCTAACTTCATCTCTTACGAAGCCTTCCATGATATCTTTAACTTGCTTTAAAGTTAATTTCTTTTCTTTTTCATCCTTATATTCTTTATTTTCATAAAGGTCTAGGACTTCTTTTTCAATCGCATCGATTGCATCTTGTCTCTCCAATTTATCGACGATAGATACTGATTTAGTAATTCTATCTTTAGAAAGAGAAGTAACCGCGTCGATTAATTCTTGAGGAACTGAATAGAGAACAATCTCTCTCTTTTCTTTTCCGATTTCTTTAACTATCTCTTCTTGGAAAGCGCATAGTTCTTTAATTGCTTCATGTCCAAACATGATGGCTCTGAGCATCTCTTCTTCAGATAATTCGTTTGCTCCAGCTTCAACCATGTTGACTGCTTTTTTAGTTCCCGCGACAGCGAGATTTAAATCTGATTTTTCTTTTTCTTCAGCGTTTGGATTAATAACATATTCTCCGTTAACTCTACCGACATATACTCCAGCGATAGGTCCATCAAATGGAATATCAGAGATAGATAGAGCTAAAGAGGCTCCAAACATTGCAGCCATCTCAGGTGTTGCGTTTGGATCAACTGACATGACTGTATTAACAATTTGAACTTCGTTTCTAAAACCTTCTGGGAACATTGGTCTGATTGGTCGATCAATCATTCTCGCGGTTAAAGTCGCGTGTTCACCTGGTCTTCCTTCTCTTCTTAGAAAAGATCCAGGAATTTTGCCGACAGCGTATAGCTTTTCTTCATAACCGACTGTTAAAGGGAAAAAGTCGGTATCTTTAGCTTCATCTGCGCAGCAGGCGGTAGATAAAACCACGGTATCATCCAAGCGGATTAAACAAGCTCCATCAGCTTGCTTAGCAATCTCGCCAGTTTCAACGATCAGTTTCTTACCATAGAAGTCTTTGGAAAATACTTTCTTTGACATTTAAAACTTACTCCTTAAAATATTTACTTGTTTATTTTACAACCGATATAAAATAAATATCTATAAAAATAAGTTAATAAAGGAAAAAGATTGATGGTTTAATTAGTAAAATCAAAATTAAAAATATTCAAACTCTAATCTAAATGGTATAAAATTAAAACAGTATGAAAAAAGTCATAGGAATTGATTTAGGAACATCTAATACATTTATATATCTTCCATCTAAGGGAGTGGTTTTTTCTGAACCTACCGTTATAGCTTTAAAAAATAAAGATAAATCGGTGATGGAAATCGGATATTTAGCTTCGAAGATGATTGGAAGAGTCTCTGATGATATCGAAGTTATTAAACCGATTAAAAATGGGGTTATTGCTAGAATTAATCCAACTATAAAATTCTTAAACGAAGCATTTAAAAGATCATCAATTAGAAGCATTAAAGGATACACAGTTATCTTTTCGACTAAATCAGATATCACCCCAGTTGAAAAAAATGCTTATTTAGATGTTTGCCGTTCTTTTGATGTTGCTGATTGCATCTTTGTTAATCAAGCTCAGCTAGCCTCATTAGGCTCAGGAATATCTTCTAAAGATTTAAAAGGAACTCTTCATATCAATCTAGGTGGAGGTTCAACTTCCATAGTTGCGATTTCATCAAAAGACATTCTCGTCTCTCGTCCATCTTATTTTTCAGGTAATTTATTAGATGAGGCAATCATGCGTTATTTAAGAAAAGAAAGACATCTTATAATCGGAGAGAAAGCTTCTGAATATATAAAGATGAAGATTGGTTCAGTTGAATATTCTCCTGAGAATAGACTTCTTGAGGTTCCTGGACGCGATATAGTCACGTCTTTACCGCATAATGTAACTATCTCCACTAATGAAGTTAAAAATATTATTTTACCTTTAGTCGAGCAACTTCTTGATCATATTAACGATGTTTTGATTGTGACCCCTCCAGAGATCGCTTCCGATATTCAAGAAAACGGAGGGATCATCTCAGGTGGAACTGCCTTATTAACTGGAATTAGAGAATATATTGAAAAGAAATTAAATTTATCAATTAGAATTGCTCCTGATCCAATCGCCGCGGTGGCTAATGGGATGAGAATATATATTAATGAAAATTTCTAGATGATAGACTATTTAATAAGAGAATTTAATGAGGATGATATTGATGATATCATCTCTCTTTATTTAGATACAGTAACAAATGTAAATATTAAAGATTATTCTTCACAAGAAATTCAAGCTTGGATTAATCAAGGAAACATCTCAAAAGAAGATTTTTTAAGTAAATTTAAATCTAGCAAATGCTTTATAGCATTTAACGATAGTCATCTTCTTGGATTTATAAATATTTTTGATGAAGGTTATCTAGACTGTCTTTATGTAAATAAAGATTATATTAATAAAGAAATTGGAACTAGATTAGTATTTCACGCGATTAACTATTTAAAAGAACATTCTTTAACGAAACTTATTTATAGTTTTGGTTCTATTACAAGCAAAAACTTTTTTCTAAAACTTGGCTTTGTTTAAAAAGAGAAAATGTAGTTATTAAAAACGGAATCAGCTTAAAAAAATTATCTATTTGAAAAAGAAATATAGTTTATTTAATCTTTTTTTCGCTTGCTTATATATAAACGAATAAAGAACATTATAAGAATAGCTAGAACTAAAATACCTAAATAAATTCCAAGTTCAGAGTAATAAAATATATAGTCATGCTCGACTGAAAACATTAATGAATCAAAGCATAGAAAGGAAAAACCTTCTAGCATAGCAATCGTAGCAGTTAGATAATAATAAGGGCTAAACTTGGGATTCTTGTGAAATTTATATAATAAGATTGATCCAACAATCAATATAACAAGGGTTACACCTAAGACAATTTTGCTAGCTAAATCCATAAATTCCTCCTACTTTTTATAGTTTTTAATTATTCTAGCTCTTTGAAGTTCGAATTCTTCTTTTTTTAATAAACCAGATTGATATAGACGTTCTAAGTTTTTAATTTTTAAAGTCATCTGATCTTGTTTTATCTTTTCAAGTTCAGTTTTTTTCTTTTCGTCTATTAAATAAGGTTCATCGATATTCTTAGCTTTGTCAATCACTTCTTGTGATTTTGAAAAACCTTCTTCGGCTAGCAATATATCGGTAGAACAAGCATTTAATTTAATTAATATTCTTGCATCTTGTTCTGAAATTGGTAGATATCGATTATGCTTTAATAATCTTTTTAAGATATAACCTTCAATATCAATAGAAATAATGATTTGGAATAATACAACTAAAAATATTCCAATATAACGAGTAGTTTCTCCCCTGAAGAAAGTTAAAAAAGTATAAATTTGATCACCGAAAGATGATTGAAATAAGGATTGAAAGAATTCTCCGATTGCTTCCATTCCTGGAATAGGTAAAAAATAATAATAAACCAACAATAAAAGAATGCCTGAGAAGACTCTTAATCTTAAAATCAAATAAAATGGACCAAAGATGAGATACATGAAAGAATATGACGCATAACGCGAGATGATTTTTCCATCTTGAGAAGATAATTTTACTTGCTTCATATAATTATTATAGATACAAAAAAGATAAATAAAATAAAAACTGCCAATAGGCAGTTTCTTAACGTCTAATTCCTAAATCTTGAATTAAAGCCTTGTAGCCATCGTAATCTTCTCTTGCTAAGTAGTCAAGAAGACCTCTTCTCTTACCAATTAAGATTGAAAGTCCACGTTTTGTTTGCGCGTCACCGTGATGTGATTTAAGGTGAGCAGTTAACGCGGAGATTCTCTTAGTTAAGATGGCAATTTGGACTTTAGTAGATCCTGAATCGTTTTCGTTAGCTCCGTAACGTTTAACGAGTTCAGCTTTTTGTTCTTTAGTTAAAGCCATATTTCCTCCTATATAAATCTTAGCTTGTTCTGAAATGAGCATCGGAGATTTGTCTCTTTAAGAACAAGTCGCTTTATAAAGATACTCTATTTTTATGTTACCTGCAATAAAATTGATTCAAAGTGCAAAATTTCAATAAATCATCAAACACATCTTTTTTAAAATATTAATTATATTTACATTGCAAAATTTCTAATTTTTAAAAATAAATAGCTAAAATAATATGCAAAATGTATAAAAATGCCTATAAATTTAGGCGACTTAATCTTTTTCTTGTAACATGATACGACTTTTCATAAAATAACATCGTTTGTTTTTGGGAGGTTATTATGCAAGAAAACGAAACAAATAAGATGAGTAAACTCCATAAGGGGTTATTAATTGCTGGATGCTCAATTTTAACTTTAATCGCCGCGGCAGGTATTACCGTTGCTAGCTTATGGGGTAATGAGATTTCATCTTTATTAACAATTGAAAAGAAAACTGATGCAGATGATTCGATAGTAGCTGGACCAGTTTATGAAATGGAAATTAAAGGTGGATACTACTTTGATAAATATTTAGAGCAAGGTGGAGCTTCTAATGATAATGAATTAATTAATTTTATCGTTGATAACATAACAAAAGGTATCATTCCAATTGATTTAGATGCTCCTACAATCGGTTGTTCCGCATTTACTTCAATCACCGAATCAGGAGATCATTTATTCGGACGTAACTATGATTTTGATCGAGAAAAAACAACATCACTCATCGTTCACACCAATCCAGGAAATGGAAGACACGCATCTATTTCAACAGTTGATTTAAGATTCTTAGGTATCACAGGAGGAGCTGAATTAGATAATTTAATGACTAATTTCTTAACTTTAGCGGCTCCTTATGCACCTCTTGATGGAATGAATGATGCAGGTGTCGCCTGCGGAATCTTCATGTCATATCAAGGTAATGCTGAAAATAATACCGTTGTAGCGACTGATCAAGATACCGAAAAACCAGATTTAACATCTACAACTATGTTAAGAATGGTTCTAGATTATGCAGATTCAGTTGAAGAAGCTGTTGAATTAATTTCTAATTATGATTTACATGATTCGGCAACTACCTCATTCCATTACATGATTGCCGACAAAACAGGAAAATCAGCAATCTTAGAATGGGTAAATGGTGATTCTCATACTGATTTAGACGGATCTAAAAGAGAATTAAAAGTTTATTATAACGATGATGATGCGCTTTTAGGTGAGATGGAAGAAAAAGATAATTTCCAATATATCACAAACTTCTTAGTCACCCCAGATTACTATCTATCTGATTCTGAGAAGCAAGGATTAGATCGTTATAATTTAATTGAAAGCATGATCAACCAAGATGGATCGAACACTCAAGGCATCATCGAAGATGAAGATTACGCTTTATCTATCTTAGAAGAAGTCGGAAGAAGAAAATTTAACAATAATAATGCTGGTATCACCGTTTGGTCCGCTTTATATAATTTAAGCGATTTATCAGTTACATGGGTTGGAAATGAACAATTCTCTAATCCTGATGCCGTATTTACCTATCATCTTTAATCAAAATAAAAATTAATTTTAAAAAAATCCTCCTTGAACGTCTATAGATAAGTAAAGGAGGTTTTTTCATGGTAAAAACAATTATCATTGTCATCATCGGAATGTTTATCTGCTTGGTAGGATTCCAAGCTATTGATCCAAACATTCCCCAAAATGACCCTATCTCGCAGAGCGTTAATGATGAAAACATGCTCTCTCTAACTATTGAAGGCGAAGTTGTCATGCCTGGAAAATACAAAGTTGATAACGATGCGATTTTAGAAGATTTAATAACCGCGGCAGGAGGATTATTAGAATCCGCGGATGAAGACGCGATTAATCTTTCAGCAAGACTTGATGGTCATGATTCTTATTATATTCCCGCGAAGTCAGAATACTCTAATAACTGTGAAATCACCAGCGAAGTTCAAAAGGTCAATATTAATGAAGCAACTTTAGATCAATTGATGACTATCTCTGGAATCAAAGAAACTCTAGCTTCTAGAATAATTGAATATCGGGAGCAAAATGGTCCATTTTTATTGATTGAAGATTTAATGAATGTATCAGGAATCGGAAAAGTGACTTATCAATCGATTAGAGATTATGTGACTTTAAAATAGATGATATTATTTTCACTCACTCTCGTCTTTCTTTTATTAGGGATTAAATACTATATTTGTTTAATCCCTATTCTTTTTTTGATAATTTATCAAATCATCAAAAGGCAATATAAGAATTTAATCTATATCGGTTCAGCCTTAATATTAGGGTTATTAGTTTTATTTTTTCCAAAATCGAATGACCCTCCTAGCTATGGAATAGTCACATCATATAAAGAAAATTATCTGATTGTATGGTCTAATTTTCAAAAGTATTATCTAGAAGTAGATGAGCATAATTTAGAATTATTTGATATCATCTCATTTAATTCAAATGTTAAAGATATTTCCTTTCAGGCTCTAGAAGGTGAATTCTCTTTTAAAGATTATTTAGAAAGTATCAATGTATTTAAAGAGATTGAAATTGAAGGATTCTCTTTCGTATTCAAAAATCCTCTTAGAATCAATCATCTTAAAAATTATTTATTTAATGATTTAAATGACTATTCTAAATACCTTGCTTCATCTCTTTTATTCAATATCAATATTGATTCAAATATAAGAGAGGTGCTTAACTATTTTAATATCTCGTTTTTGTTTATTGTCTCATCTCTTCACATTTATCTATTTTATCAGATTGAGACGATAATATTGAAGGTATTAAAAGTAAAGAAGGCTGAAAAAATAGCTTATTATTCTTTATTTATCTTTCTTTATTTTGCCCAGTTTAAACTATCCTTAATAAAAGTAATTTTACTATTAGGAAATAAAGTTTTACTAGCTAATAAATTTTCTAGAAAACAAATTTTAATGGGGTTGATGGATATCAATTTGCTATTAAAGCCAAAAATGGTGTTTTCAAGCACGTTTTACTATGTTTTCATCATGTCTTTTCTAGTGATATATATATTTCCTTCTCTTAACACCATCAAAAAAACTTATCAAAAACTGTTATTCCCATTATTTTTAAATTTAATATATTTACCATTAACGATTTTTAATGAAGGAAAGTATAGTCTTTTCACCCCGTTAATCAGTCTATTTTCCTCATTTGTTTCTGAATTCATTTTTATTTTAATAATCTTATCTTTAATATTAACTCCCCTTAAGGTTCTATTAAATTTTATTAGCTATCTATATTTTCAAAGTCTATTTTTCATTAATAAATTTAATATTATCGTCTATATTGATTCGTGGTTATTTTTAATAATATTAACTATATTAATAATCTTATTTTTATATTTCAGCGAATTAAAATATCGAAAATATCAAGCTAGCGTATCTTTGATGATTGTTTCTAGTTTAATAATCTTTTCTTTGCCTCTTGATAGTTATCTCTCTTCATATGTTTGTTTTATCAATGTAGGACAAGGTGATTGCTGCTTAATTCATCATAATAAATACAATATATTAATTGATACAGGAGGCAGCATTTATAAAGATATTGGAAATGATATATTGATTCCATTTTTTAAAAGAAAGCATATTAATAAGTTAGACTTAGTCTTCATTTCCCATGAAGATTATGATCATAATGGAGCCTTAGAATCTTTAGAAGATAACTTTCAAATCGATGAAATTATTGTCGGCTCAACATTTTATAGTAAAGATATCGGACCCCTAAGTTTTAAAAATCTCAATGTTTACAATGTAGGAACTAACGATAACGATCAGTCTTCAGCAATATATTTATCGTTTTTAAATCATAATTTTTTATTTTTAGGAGATTGTTCCAAAGAAATTGAAGAGCAGATATGTTTTGATAATCAAAATTTAGATGTTGATATAGTTAAGATAGGTCATCATGGCTCAAATACCTCCACGAGCGTCACATTGTTAGAAACCTTTGATATTGATGAAGCAGTTATCTCCGTAGGATTTAATTATTATGGTCATCCGACAAAGGAAGTTCTTTCATTATTAGAATCATATGATATCAAGATTAGAAGAACTGATTTAGAAGGTTCAATTTACTACTATTAATTCTTTTGAAATTTAATTTTGAAAGTATAATTAAGATATGAACTACCTGTATTATGGAAATCAAGAAGTAATTGTTAGAAATGAGATTAGAAGATTAATTAAAATCCTCTATGAAAAAGATGAAAGAAAAGAATTAGTCTATCGTTTTTCTCTTAAGCAAAATACCTTAGATGAATTGGTCTCTTTAGCAACTTCTTATTCTTTTTTTGATAAGACAAAATTAATTATCGTCGAAGATTGCGAGAATCTATTCAATGCTAAAGAAAATGATGATATCAAAAAAATTAGCCGTTTGGTTTGTAATGTATCTTTACCATCGAATCTGCTATTCGTCATCTTTAATGAAAAAATAAATAAGTATAATATAATTTATAAAACCATAAAGGATGAAGGCGAAATCCATTATGTTGAATCATTAGATACTTATGGACAAAAAAATTATGTTAAGGGATATCTATTAAATCGAGACGCGAAAATCGATAACGATGCCTTAGATGAATTAATAGTTAGATGCGATAATGATATGAATAAATTGTTATCAGAAGCCCAAAAATTATCGATATATCATAAGAAAATTACCTTACAAGATGTAAAATCTCTAGTTAAGATGCCTTTAGAAACTAATGTTTTTAATTTGTTTAATTCCTTGCTCGATAATCATATCAGTCAAGGATTACAGATATTTAGAGATTTAATTATTTCTAAAGAAGATCCAGTCAGGTTAGTTTCAATTCTTTCAACTCAAATTAGATTTTTGATGATGATTTCTTATTTAAATAAACAAAATTACACCTTAAATCAGATAGTTGAAAGATTAAATGTAACCCCATATAGAGTTAAGATAAATTTAAAATACTGTGAGATATATTCTTATGATTACTTTTTAAGATTACAAGAGGCATTGTTTGACCTAGATTTTAAAATCAAATCTGGTTCTATAGATCCTATTTACGGTTTTGAAATGTTTATTTGTAATTTTAGCTTAATTAAGAAAGCATAAAAAAACCGATTTATAATCGGCTTAGTCACAAATTATTATTAAAGCGAGTTAACGCTATAGGCTAATCTAGCTTTTTGTCTAGCTGCTGCGTTTTTGTGAATGATATGTCTTGATACAGCTTTATCGATCTTAGAATAGGCGACAACTAATAATTGAGTGGCTTTTTCTTTATCGTTAGCTTTGCATGCAGCATCAACAGCTTTGATAGCAGTTCTCATTGATGATTTGAATGAAGCGTTGGCTTGTCTTGCTTTTTCATTAGTTTTAATTCTTTTGATTTGTGATTTAATATTGGCCATTAGGTCTCACCTCTTTCGTTACCTTTAGAATATTAGCACACAAAAAAATCTATATCAATAAATAAATTAAGGAATTATCGAGCCTTACTCATAATAAGGAGCATAGAAAATCTAATATTTATTTTCTATAAATGTAAGCGTTACCAAAATAAATAGCATAAAATGAATCTCGATTTTTACAAGTTCTTTACATTTATTTACAACTTTAAGGTTTTTGTTATATCGATTTTAGATAATGATGTTTTCGTCAATAAAAGGAGATTATTATGACAAGAACCAATTTATTAAAAGTATGTGCTTGCTTAGGATTAGCCACGACTTTAGTCGCCTGCGGAGGCACAACTTCCTCTAACCAAAGCTCATTTGATTCTTCAAGAAATATCACATTATACACAAGAGATACAACTTCAGGAACCAGAGACGGATTCTTCACTGGAATCGGCTTAGGAGACGCTAAAGAAGATAATGCACCTTTAAAAGACGGGGTAGTCACAGTTGATTCAAACGGAACAATGATGAACCGCGTCGCAGCTGATGTTTACGGCTTAGGATACATCTCATTATCTACTTTATCAGAAAATGACTCAATTAAAGGATTAGATTACGATGGAGTTGAACCAACAGAAGCAAATGTTCTCTCCGGTGATTATGAATTAACCAGAAACTTTAATTATATTAAATGCGCGTCATATTCTGATTCAACTAAAGAAGAATTAGTTAATGCCTTCATCGCCTATATGTCAACTCAAGAAGGAAAGGCAGTCATCCAATCTGAAGGTGGAATTGTTGAAATTAAAACTACCGATCCAACATGGGCATCTATCGCTTCTCAATATCCTGCAGTCAGCAAAGATAATTCATCAGTAACCTTAAATTTTGGAGGTTCTACTTCTGTATCTAATACCGCGAAAGCCTTAGCTGAATCATTCGAACAATTAGCAGGAGGAGTAAAATTCAGCCATAATTATTTAGGATCTGGAGATGCTTATACTAAGACTCAAGGTTCTAATGCCGGCGAATTTGATTTAGCTTTTGCTTCAAGAGAATTCAATTTAACTTCTTCAGAGCCAGCTGCTGAAGGAACTTATGGAACTTTAGCAATTGACGCAATCGTTGCAGTTTGCAATATCGCTAATCCATATGAAGCTACTGATGCTGCTACTTTAGTATCTATGTATACAGGCGAAGTCACAACTTGGGCTGAAGTAATTGATTAATTAGAAAATAATTTTAAGGATGAATAACAAAGATATAACTGTTGCCAAATCAAATAGAGTAAGAAAAGGTTTTGATATATTTTGGTATCGATTATTTCAAATAATCACTATTTTATGCGCCTCAGTTATCATCTTTGTTATTATTTTTATTTTAATAAGGGGTTTAACTCCCTTTTTTCAATCTTATGATATCGATGGTCAATCTTATAGAGTAAATTTAGGTGAATTTTTAATTGGAACCACCTGGTTTACGTCTCCTAATCATTATGGGGTTGGCTATATTATAATCAATACCATCTACTGCGTTATTCTCTCATTATTAATCGCGGTTCCAATGGCGATTTTTTCTAGTTTATTTATTACTAGAATCGCCCCTAAACCGATATCTAAATTTTTATCGATAGTAGTTGAGCTTCTAGCCTCAATCCCTTCGATAATATATGGATTATTTGGCATGGGTTACATAACCGCATTTTCTAAATGGGTCGCTGAATTATTTAACGTTCAAACCGCGGGAGGACTATCAACTTTATCGGTTGTTTTAGTTTTAGCCTTTATGATTTATCCAACAATCACAATGCTTTCGGTCACCTCAATAAACGCGGTTGATAAAAATATAATCAATGGTTCTTTAGCTCTTGGAGCTAGCAAGACTCAAACCAACTTCAAAGTTGTTTTAACCTCGGCAAAAAATGGAATATTCGCAGGAATAATTTTAGGAGTAGGACGCGCGATGGGAGAAGCAACCGCGATCAGTATGGTTTCAGGAAACGCAAATTCTGGCCCTACCTTTAGTTTATTTGATATCACAAACACTTTAACAACTGCGATATTAAGAGGATTTAACGATACGGTTGGTTTAGATTATGATATTCGTTTCTCAGTTGGAGTTGTTTTAATTTTATTAATTGTTGGAGTTAATATTATTTTAAACGCAGTTAAGAAGAGAATAGGAGAAAAATCGAGATGAGCAAGAGAAAGTTTTTTGATGGCTTATTAAATGGGATCACCTATTTATTTTCATCGCTTGGTATAGTTATTCTTGCCTTGATTTTTGTCTTTATTTTCTCTACTGGAGGATCAACTTTATCTTTTGATTTACTAAGTGAAGATTACTATTCAACCAATTATGTAGTTAGATATTCTTCACCTTATGAAGGAGGAAATTATGTCTATTCACCTTCTGACAATGAATATTTTTCTTCTAAATGGGGAATCGCTTTAGAAGATACAACTTCAATTGAAGGAACCGACGCGATATCTATTTCATATATCGATAGAGAATCGCCTTTAATCGACGGTTTAGTTAACGTATCTAATTCTAATTACCATCATTTAGAAATAGGAACATATATCTCTACATTATTAGTTAATACCGAAGACGGTAGAGTTTTATCTTCCTCAGTTAGAAATGGCGCGGAAAAAATGTGCGAAACATTAAATCAAGCTCAAACCATAACGAACATGAATCTTTCTAGAGGCGGAGGAGGAATTAAAGGATCATTAATTTCTACTTTATATTTAATCTTATTCACTTTGATTCTTTTATTACCTTTAGGTATCGCCGCGGCTATATATCTATCGATATGTGCAAAAGATAATAAAATAACTAGGGCCTTAAAGACCTTGATTGATATGTCTAGCGGAGTTCCTTCTATCATATTTGGTTTAGTTGGATTATTAATATTTGTTCCGATGCTAAATGGAATCATCGGCTCAGATGGTCATTCTTTAATCGCTGGAGCCTTGACTATGACTATCATGCTTTTACCAACAGTCATCTCGACGACTAAAGAAACTATCGATGTGATTCCTAAGAAGATAATTAATGGTTCCTTAGCTTTAGGAGCAAGTCAAACTCAAACCACCTTTAAAATAATTTTACCTAATGCGATTCCAGGAATATTAACTTCAACTTTATTAGCTATAGGAAGAATAATCGGGGAATCCGCTGCTTTAATCTTTGTCATGGGAACTCAAATTCAAGATAATATTATTTTAAATCAAGGATCGACTACATTAGCTACGCATATATATAACTTGATGGGTTTAGAAAATCCAAACACATCATTAGCCGCGGCTATTGCAATCATAATATTAATTGCTGTTTTGGTTTTAAATATATTAGTTAAATTAGTTGGTTTATACTTTAAAAAGAAAGGATTGAAGTAATTATGGATTCGATATTCTCTGTTAAAAATGTCAATCTCTACTATGGAGATAAGCACGTCTTAAAAGATGTCAATCTGGAAATTTATAAAAAGCAGGTAACCGCGTTTATCGGACCGTCAGGCTGCGGAAAATCTACCTTATTAAGATGCCTAGATAGAATGAATGACTTAATCGATGATTGTAAGGTCGAAGGAGAAATTCTTTATAAAGGTAAAGATGTAAAGAATTATGATGCGATGGATTTACGTTCCTCTGTTGGAATGGTATTTCAAACTCCAAATCCTTTTCCGATGTCAATATTTGATAATGTGGCTTACGGACCTAGATGCCACGGGATAAAAAATAAAAAAGTCTTAAAAGAAATTGTTGAAGAAGCTTTGAAGAAAGCTGCCTTATATGATGAAGTAAAAGATAATTTAAAAGAATCAGGATTAGCCTTATCAGGAGGGCAACAACAAAGATTATGCATAGCTAGATGCATCGCGATGAAACCTGAAGTAATCTTGATGGATGAACCAACTTCAGCTTTGGATCCGATAGCTACCTTAAAAATTGAAGAATTAATTAATGACCTTAAAAAAGAATATACCATAGTTATCGTGACTCATAATATGCAGCAAGCGACTAGAGTTTCAGACTATACAGCTTTTTTCATGCTAGGAGAAATTGTTGAATATAATAAAACCGGGGAACTATTTAAAAGTCCTAAGAATAAAAAGACAGAAGATTATATTACGGGGAGATTTGGATGATGAACAGCTTAGAAAAGGAATTAGAGTATTTAACTGAAACTTTAATTAGGATGGGAAACAATGTGATTGCTAATCTAAAAATCGCGTTTGATTGCTATCTTAATTACGATGAAAAGAAAGTCTATGAGATTAATGATGATTTAATCGATCAGCAAGAAAGATTACTAGAAGAAGAATGCTTAGATATCTTAATTAAAGAGAGAGCCTATGCTTCTGATTTAAGAATGGTCACCGGAATCTTAAAATTGATTTCTGATTTAGAAAGATTAGGTGATCACGCGGAAGATATTTTAGAGTTTGCTTTAAGATTAAAAGACGCGGAGAAGCATCATTTAGATAAGATAGATTATATGGCAAACGTATCTTTAGAGATGGTTAATAACGCGATTACTTCCTTTGTTAAGCGAGACAAAAATTTAGCTAATAAAGTTATAGATACTGATGCCTTAGTTGATAAGAAATACTATGAGCTCATCGACTTAATAATTGAATTATTAAAGGAAGAAAAAATATCATCTCCTTTTGCTACATATACCATTCTTATTGTAAAATATATCGAGAGAGTTGCTGATCACGCGGTTAACATTGCCGAATGGGTGGTCTATATTCTTTCAGGATTCCATAAGGATAGAAAGATATTTTAAGATGGATTATCTAATTTATTCAGTTGAAGACGACAAAAATATAGCAAGAATTCTTGAAGTAGCCTTGAAAAGAGAAGGCTATGAATTTTGCCATTTTTTAGATGGTAATTCTTTTCTATCAGCCTTTTATAAAAGAACTCCAAATATGGTGCTTCTAGATATGATGCTTCCAGATATTCAAGGCAGCGAGATTTTAAAAACTATCAGAAAAGAAGAAAGATTTGATGATGTTGAAATCATTATTCTTTCGGCTAATAGAATGGTGATGGATAAAGTTGATGGCTTAGATCTCGGCGCGGATGATTATATTGAAAAACCTTTTGATATTCTTGAATTGATATCTAGAATCAATGCAAAAGTCCGTCGTCATATAAAAAATAACACAGTCACCTATAAAAATATTGAAATAGATTTTGACCGTCATTCAGTTAGAAAAGATGGGGTATTGATAGAGTTAACCGGTAAAGAATATTTAATTTTGTCTATGCTCTTTAAACGAGGAGAGAAGGTTTTAACTAGAGAAGAAATCTATCAAGCCCTGTGGGGTCAATCCGCGGTGGAATCGAGAACTGTTGACATGCATATAAAATCATTAAGGAGGAAGTTATCCGATTCTAAAGGACAATTTATTAAAACTGTCTATGGAGTTGGATATCGCTTAGAAATATGAGAAAAAGATTGATAATTACTGAAAGCGTAGTTATCTTTTTTTCCCTCATTTTAATGTTGGTCTTTTTAGGATTTTTTGTTTCTCGCGAGTCTAATATTAATAATGAAAAGAATCTAAATAATTATGTTTCAATAGCTTCTAATATCTTTGATGGAAGTAATTTTGAAGAGACAAAGAATGCTTTTTCATTAGAAGATAATATTAGAATTACTATTATCGATAATCAGGGTAATGTCATTGAAGATAATTTTTCTTCGGAAAATGATAATCATCTCTCTCGTCCGGAAATTCAAGATTTAGGAACAGTTTACTATCGTTACTCAGATTCTTTAAAGATGGATATGGCCTATTTAGCCGCGATTGATAACGATTATTATATTAGAATTGCTATCCCTCGTTATGATTTAGATAATCTGATTAACACTCTTCTTATTTATGGGTCGATAGGATTAGTTATAATCACCATCATCGATATCTTCTGCGCGTATTTTTTAACTAAGAATCTATATAAGCCTCTCGTCTCTGAACTTAATAAAACCTCGCTTTTAATCGGTGATAATAAGGAGCTTAAAGGTGACGATATTGAATTGATTCACGATGAAATAGTCTCATTAAATTCATCTTTAAGAGAGAAGATCGCTCTTTTAAAATTAGAAAAAGATAAAATAGATTTTATCTTAAATCACATTAACCAAGGCTTAATAATAGTAGATGAAAACGGGAAAATAATAATGTTCAATAATGTGGCTGGAAAGATATTAAATATCGATCAAGACCATGCCTTAAATCAATCTTATCTATATTTAACGAGAGACGAATCTTTTATTAATAATCTTGAAATTTGCTTAAAAGAAGGAATCCAGCAGTCATTTGATTATGCTTCAGAAGGAAAGACTTATCTAATTGATATAGAAAGAATCTCATCAAAATATAGCTTTGCTTCATCAGCTAATCTTATAAGCGTCATGTTAATCGATATCACCTCAAAAAAAGAAATCGATACCATCAAAGGAGAGTTTTTCCAAAATGCTTCCCATGAATTAAAGACTCCTTTAACTTCGATAATCGGTTCTTTACAATTAATCAAACATAATATAGTAACTAAGAAAAAGGAAGTTTTAGAGCTCATCACTTCGTCTTTAGAAGAGGCTAATAAGATGAATCAGTTAATAGTTGAGATGCTAGATTTATCTAGGATTGAATTAAAAGAAGAAAAGAAAATTGAACACTTGAACGTAAAAGACTTCGTTAATGATGTTATCACTTCATTAGTTTTAGATATTAATGAAAAGCATCTTAAAGTAATTCTTGCTTTAGACGATTGTTTCATCAACATCAATCGAGGAGATCTTGATAAACTGATATCTAATTTAATCACTAATGCGGTTAAATATAATGTTAAAAACGGAACCTTAAGTCTAACTTTGAATCAAACCTTCTTTAAAGTTGAAGACACAGGAATCGGAATCGAAGAAAAAGAATTAAATAATATCTTCAAACGATTCTATCGGGTGGAAGGAAATAATATTCAAGGCTCAGGATTAGGCTTATCGATAGTTAAGCATATCGTCCAAAATTATAATTTTAAAATAGAAGTAGAATCAACCTTAGGAAGAGGTTCCACTTTCACAGTTTTCTTTAAAGACTAGTTTCCTCTTCTTTACATTGTAAAGAAATACCTTTATATTTTTTTTGGTGATAAAGTATGAAAGAAACTAGAATTTTATTCATGGGCACTCCTGAGATTGCTAAGGAGATCTTAAAGTGTCTTTTAGATAATAATTATAATGTGGTCGCGACGGTGACTCAGGAAGATAAAGAAGTTGGAAGGAAAAGGATTTTGACCTATCCTCCAGTTAAACAATTTGCCTTGCAACATAATATAAAAGTGTTTCAACCTCATAAGATAAGATTAGATTATGAATTTGTAAAAGATTTAGATGTCGATTTGATCATCACCTGCGCGTATGGTCAAATCTTGCCTCAAGGACTATTAGATATTCCTAGAATAGCCTGCATCAATATTCATACTTCATTGCTTCCAAAGTATCGAGGAGCCTCCCCGATTCAAGAAGCCTTGAAGCAAGGAGATAAGGAAACAGGAGTCACCATCATGGAAATGATTGATAAGATGGACGCAGGAGATATCTATCTTCAAAAAAAGATAGCAATCGATCAAGATGATAACTATACCACCTTATTAGAGAAGATGACTTCTCTTGCTCAAGAAGCAATTTTGGAAGCATTACCAAAAATAATAGAAGATCCTAGTAAAAAAACTAAACAAGATGAAAGCAAAGTCTCATTCTGTAAAAAGATATTAAAAGAAGATGAGCATTTATCCTTAGAATTATCTAAAGAAGAGTTTATAAATCATATTAGAATGCTTGCTATGAATATTGGAGGCTACCTTTATCTTAGAGACGAAGTATTTAAGATATATAAAGCAAAGATAGTCTCTTCTGAGATAATTGGTAAAGTTGGAGAAATTATAAAAGCAGATAAAAATGGCTTATATCTTCAACTAAAAGACGGAATTATAAGCTTAGAAATCGTTCAAAAGCAAGGAAAGAATATCTTATCCTTCCGCGATTATTTAAATGGAGATAAGCATATCTTAAATGAGATTTTAAAATAGAAAGAGAGAGATTATGGATTTTAAAGAAAACGCAAAAAAGTATTATCAAGATTGTTTAGATAATTTAATGAGTCTAATAAAAATTAATTCAGTTTACGATGAAAGTTCTTCAAGTGAAGCTTCCCCGTTTGGTAAGGGAGTTCAAAATTGTTTCACATTCCTAAAAGATTTAGCTATCAAAGATGGTTTTAAAGTCGATGAATGCGATGGTTACTGCTTAGAGATATCTTATGGAAACGGACCTTTAATCTCAGTTTTTGCCCATACTGATGTAGTTCCTGCAACTGGAAAATGGAAATATGATCCTTTCACACCTACTTTAGAAGGCAAAGTTCTCTTTGGAAGAGGAACTTCTGATGATAAAGGACCATTGATGGCTTCTTACTATGCTTTTAAGATGCTGAAAGATTTATCTTTAATCAAGAATTATAGAGTCACTTTGGTTATAGGTGGAAACGAAGAATCAGGTTCCCGTTGCTTAGAGCATTACTATAATGTTTTAAATAAACCTTATCCTATCTATGGCTTCACTCCTGATGGAGATTTTCCTCTCATCTATGGAGAAAAAGGAATTATGAACTATCAGTTTGATATCGATCTTAACCTTCCTTTCGTTGAGTATATCGAAGGAGGTATCGCTTTTAATTCGGTTATTGATAAAGCTAACTGCCTAATTGTCCCTTCTTATTTAGATGCTTCGTTTGAAGGTGAGGTCAAACAATATTGTTTAGATAATCATTTAAAATATGAATTGAAAGATAATCTTCTTACTTTCTTTGGCAAATCTTTTCACGGCTCTAAACCTCAAGAAGGAATTAATGCAGGATTACACTTAATCTCCTTTTTAGGCCATCATTTTAAAAATGAAACTTTAATTAATGTTGCTAATTACTATTTAGATGGATTAGGAAAAGGAATTAATTTTGATTATTCATCTCCTTTATTAAAAGAAAATACCTTTAATGTTGGTTTAGTTTCATATAAGGATGATGTTCTTTCATTGACTGTTAATTTTAGATATGGGGAAACTTGCCCTTTAGATAATTTAGAAAGTAGGGTAGATCCTTTAAATATAGGAAAGGTAACAATTTTATCTAATTCACATTATTTACTATTTGATCCAAATTCTCCATTTATCAAAACTTTAGAAAATGTTTATGTTTCGACTACCGGTGATCGAGAGACCAAGAGCATGACCATAGGAGGAGGAACCTATGCAAAAGAGACCAAAAACACCGTCGCTTTTGGCTCCCATTTCCCAACAAAAATCGATAATATTCATGAACCTAATGAAAAGATCGATTTAGAAGATTTATTCTCTTCGATTGCTATATACGCGAAGGGAATATATGAATTAGCTAAACTAGCTTTAGGAGAGTAAGATGCGTTTAAAACATAGACCTTGGGGAGATACATTTATTGAAGAGCATCCTGAATTAATAATCACTAAAGACAGAGTTGAAAACTCTAACTTTAATGAATTTATTTCTAGGGATCCTTTAGAATTAGAAATCGGAATCGGAAGAGGTGATTTCATTCTTCAAAAATCATTAAATAATCCAGCTATCAATTATTTAGGGGTCGAAAAAGCTTTCATGGCCGCGGCTATCTCTGGGAAGAAAGTCATCGATTATAAGCTTAATAATCTATTAATCGTATCGATGGATATAAATTATCTATTCGATAAATTAAAAAATGAATCTTTGAACAATATTTATCTTAATTTCTCTGATCCATGGCCAAAGAAAAGACAGCATAAAAGACGGTTAACTTATCCAACGATATTAGAACAATACTATTCTTTATTAAAAATGGGAGGCAGAATCTATTTTAAAACCGACAATGATGATTTGTTTGCCGATTCAATAAATTATTTTAATTCTTCAAAATTTAAAGTAGAAAGTATTGATTATGATTATAATTTGCAAGACGGAGATTGCCTTACCGAATATGAGCAAAAATTTAGACTTCAAGGAGTAAAAATTAAACGTCTTGTTGCTATCAAGGAGTAAAATATGAACTATCAAGCCAGCTTCTTTTACAATTTTAAAACCTTAGGTGATATCTTATTTATCATCATCGATAATTCTAAATTGATGACTTCGTTTAAAAAAGATAAAGACGTAGTCTATATCTATTCTAATGATGAATTAATTGGAATTAATATCTTTAATATTTCTTTGGTGATGAAGATTAAATCGAAAGGATTGATTCATTTTCCAAATAAAATCTTTATCGATATCGTTAATTCATTATTAAAAGATGATGTGAAAATATCTTATCCAGTTTCCTCAAATTATGTGATAGGAAGAATTCTTTCCGTTGAAGACCATCCTGAATCAAGTCATCTAAAATTATTAAAAGTAGATTGTAAAGATGAAATTTTATCTATTGTCTGCGGAGCCTATAACTGCGAGGTCAATCGTCTAGGCGTGGTATGTAAAGTTGGAGCTACCTTACGTAATGGAGAAAAATTATCCGTTCAAAACATGTTAGGAGAAAAATCTTACGGGATGATGTGCTCTGAAAAAGACTTAAATTTAGAAGAGACTTTACCTCCTCATCATCTTCTCTATCTCGATGAGAAGGAAGCCTCAGTCGGTCAAGATTTTTATTATTTTAATAAGGGGGAATAATTATATGAATGAAGAGATTATTTTAAAAGAGCAAGGTAAAATTAAACGTCTAACTAATAAAACTTTCTCTTTTGATAAAAGATTAGGAGAAGGTTTCTTCGCGGCTAATTACTTTTTAAAAACTAATAAGATCGTTAAAGAGAATATTCCTAATCAGATAGTTACAATGCAATTTTTCCAACGTCAAGATGATGTGATGCTCTGTGGGATCGATGAGGCTATCGCTTTAGTTCAAGAATTTGCGACTCATCCTGAAGAATTAGAAATCTTAGCTTTGAATGATGGAGATATCATAAACGCGAATGAACCAGTTTTAAAGATAACTGGTAAATATGAAAATTTTGGTTTCCTTGAATCGATGATTGATGGTATCTTAGCTAGACGCAGCTCAGTTAGCACGAATTGCTACTATGTAAAAAAAGTATTAAATGGAAAGAACTGCTTCTCTATGGCGGATCGACAAGATGATTATCTAACTCAGATAGGTGATGGATACGCGACCTATGTCGCGGGCATCAAAGCAGTTTCTACAGACGCGCAGGGATATCTTTGGAATGGTAAAGGTCAAGGGACTATGCCTCATGCTTTAATTCAATTATGCAAGGGAGATATTTGTTTAGCCGCGGATTATTATTTAAAATCTTACCCTAATGAATTAATCACCGCGTTAGTGGATTACCATAACGATGTTATCACTGATGCTTTAAAGGTGGCTAGACACTTAAAACATAAATTAAAAGCGGTTAGAATCGATACTTCTAAATCATTGATTGACCATTATTTTGATAATAAAGATACTTCTTCTTTTGATCCTCACGGAGTTTGTAAAGAATTAGTCTTCGCTTTAAGAGAAGCCTTAGATAAAGAAGGATTTAATTATGTTAAAATAGTCGTTTCTTCATCATTTGACTATCATAAAATTAAAGATTTTGAAGACCATAAAACACCTGTTGATACTTATGGAGTCGGGACTAGCTTATGTAAAGTTAATGTCGGTTTCACCGGAGATTTAGTTAAGCTTAACGGTAAAGACCAAGCTAAAGAAGGAAGAAGAGATATCTTTTCTTCTAGACTAGAAAAAGTAGTTTTGCATGCTAGATAAATCTTTTAAAAGCGAACTTCTTTCCCCATGCGGATCTTTTGATCACTTCTTGATGGCTTTACAAGGGGGAGGAGATGCCTTTTATCTTGGAGGTAAAAATTTCTCCGCGAGAATGTCATCGCCTAACTTCACTCTTGAAGAGATTAAAAAGACAGTTATAATCGCTCATTTATTTAAGAAAAAAGTCTATGTAACTTTAAATGTTATCATCTTTCAAGATGAATTTTTAGATGCTTATAATTATTGTAAAGAACTATATAAAATCGGAATAGATGGATTGATTATTCAAGATTTAGGACTAGCTTACTATCTTCATCAAAGAATTAAAGATCTTCCCTTGCACGCGTCGACTCAACTTTCTTGTAAATCAGTTTCCGAAGCCGAAAGCTTATTAAAATTAGGCTTTAAGAGAGTGGTTTTAGCTAGGGAGACACCTCTTGAAACTGTAAGAGAAATTAAAAAGCTTGGACTTGAAGTTGAAGTCTTTATTCATGGAGCCTTATGCGTATCTTACTCTGGACAATGTTATTTTTCATCTTTCCTAGGTCCTCGTTCGGGCAATCGAGGAAAGTGCGCGCAGGTATGTAGAAAAGAATTCTCTCTTTTAGACCAAAATAAAAAAGAGCTAGATAAAAAATATTTTATTTCACCGAAAGATTTAAATACCTTAGAATATTTAGAACAATTAGTTAAAGAAGGAGTTGATTGTCTTAAAATTGAAGGGAGATTAAAGTCTAAAGAGTATGTTTACTTTGTGACTAAAACCTATCGAAAATATTTAGACGATCTTTCTTTAAAAGTCTCTAATGACGATGAAAATCTATTAACTTTAACTTTCTCTAGAGATTTCACTAAAGGATATTTATTTAATGAAAGTAAATTTTCTTTACTAAATCAAGAATCATCATCTAATAAAGGTCTTAGAATCGGAAAAGTCATTCAGACTAAAAATGATAGTCTATTCATTAAATTAGAAAATGATATTAATTTGCATGATGGAATAAAAATTAAAAATGATCATGCTGAAACGGGATTTATCTTAACTGAGTTCTATCTTGATAATAAGCTAGTTAAATCGGCTTTTAAAAATCAGATAATTAAAATTAAAAGAATTAATGATGCTTATAAATATAAAGACTCTATAGTTTACAAAACTACTTCATCTAAATTATCTAAAATAATGGATGAAGAAACTAAAAATCACTTTAAAGCTCCGATTAAGGGAACCTTATCATTAATCGATGATAAATTAATCTTAGAAATAGAACAGTTTGATATCAAACTTAACCTTCCTTTTGAAGAAGCTAAAAACAATGAAACTGATAAAATTAGAATCTATGAGCAATTAAAGAAATCTAAAGACTTATTCTATTATTTAGATATCGATGTCAATCTTTCTAATAAAGTATTTATCAAGATTTCTGATTTAAATAATATCCGTAATCAATGCTTAGAGATGATTGAAAGAAAACTAAATCAAGAAAGAGAATTAATTGAAGAAGATTATATAGTTTCTAAAGTCAATAAAGCTAATCAAGACACATCTTATAAAGTTCTTTCCTTGAATCCTCTTTATTCTAATTTTGAATTTAAGACTTGTCTAGAAGGAAAAAATCTTCATCTAAGAATCGTTGATGATAAAGAACGTTATTCTAAAGGTGATATCGTTAATTCCTTAAAAGCTGATGGCTTCTTTATCGCTTCTCAATATTTTAATGTGGTAAATTCCTACGCGTTAGATGCTTTATATTATTTAAATTACGATGAAGTTATCCTCTCTTTAGAACTAGATAAAAGAAGTATTAAATCTTTGGTTGATGATTATTATTCTCGTCACCAATCTTATCCAAAAATCGGCTATTTAATCTATGGTAAAGTTGAGCTGATGGTGATGAAATCTTGTATCTTAGGAACATATTTTAAGATTAACAAAGATCACTGTAATATCTGCAAGAATCAACAATACTATTTAAAAGAAGGAAAAGATGAATTTATTATTCGAGGTGACGCCTCTTGCTATAGCCATATTTTAAACTCTCATAGTTTAAATTTATTAAGGGCTATCGATGATTTTAAAGATAATCATTTTACAAGCTTATATCTTCAAGTCTATGATCAAGAAGACTATAAAGTAGTTGATGCTTTCTTAAAAGAAAACGAGATCATTGAAAATAAGATTACTTACGGGCATTATTATTCTCGTCCTGAGTAAATAAAAAGCTACGCGAAGGCGTAGCTATTTTTTTATTTTGTTTACTAAATTAAAGATTTAATAATCTTACGATATCTCTAGCGATCATCACTTCTTCATCAGTTGGGATGACGCAGACTTTGATCTTAGAATCTTTGCTAGAAATTAACATCTCGGCTCCGTGGATAGCTTTATTATTGAGATCTTCATCAATTTTAACACCTAAAGCTTCCTCAAGATTTTTACAAACATTAGATCTTACAAGAGGAGAATTTTCACCTACTCCGGCAGAGAAGATAATTAAATCGCATCCTCCTAATCTAACATAGTATTGTCCGATGTAGTCAGCGATTCTTCTAGCGTACATCTTGTAAGCTAAGATGCAACGTTCATTTCCTTCTTTGATCCCAGCTTCGATATCTCTAGTGTCAGGGCTGATTCCAGAGATTCCTAATAAGCCTGATTGCTTATTAAATTCTTGATAGACTTCTTCGCAGGTACGGTTAGTCATCGTGCAGATATGATTCATAACTGAAGCATCGATATCACCAGTTCTAGTTCCCATCATGATTCCAGCAAGAGGAGTAAGACCCATGCTAGTTGCCACGCATTTACCATCTTTAATCGCGGATAAAGAAGCTCCTGATCCGATATGGCAGGTGATCATCTTATTACCATTAGTGTATTTTTTACCTACTTCAGAAAGATATTTATGCGATGTTCCGTGGGCTCCATATCTACGAATCATATATTTTTCATAGTATTCGTATTTGCAGGCGTACATATAATCTTCAGGTTCCATAGTTTGATGGAAGGCGGTATCGAAGACTGCAATATTTCTAACTTGAGGTAAGATAGCCTTGAAGGCGCGGTAGCCAATCAAGTGAGCTTTATTATGAAGAGGGGCTAAAGGAATTAATGATTCGATTAATCCTTCGGACTTTTCATCAAGGATGACTGAATCATTGAAGTAAGGTCCACCTTGAACGATACGGTGACCGATTCCTTGAATATCTGAAAGATGCTCAATACATTTATGTTCCATTAGAGCATCGAGCAATAGTTGAACGGCGACTTGATGGTCTTTAATTGGGGTTTCGTGCTCGAATTTTTGATCGTTCATTTTGAAAACGAAATTACCCATTTCAAGCCCGATTCGTTCAGCGATTCCAGAACAGATTACTTTTTCTTGAGGCATCTCGTATAATTTAAATTTAAGAGAGGATGACCCAGCGTTAACAGCAAGAACTTTTGACATATTTAAATAACTCCTTATCCTTATAATTTTAGTCTTTCTTTTTTGCTTTTGCAATTGCCATTTTTCTATACTTTATCTATGAAAACAATCTAGCCAAAATTCGATAAATAATTATCGATACATACCCATAAATATTCATAAATATTTGCTATTTTTATTTCCTAGTGTATAATTTACTTAGAAAAATTAGTGAGGAGAATTTTAGTTTTATGGCATACGGATTACTCTATGACTTCTTGATGGGTCAAACAGTTAAGGCCTATCAATACTTTGGTCCTCATTTTGAAACAATTGATGGAATCGAGGGAGTTACTTTTAGAGTTTACGCTCCTTTGGCAAAAGAGATTTCTTTGATTGGCGAGTTCAATGATTGGAATTTATTTGCTAACAAGATGAATAAGATTGATGATTCTGGCGTTTTTGAGACCTTTGTTCCAGGAGCAAAGAATTATCAATCATATAAATTTCATATCAAAACTTGCGATGATAGATATGTTGACAAAATGGACCCATTTGGAACCTTCTCAGAGATGAGACCTGGCTCCTGCTCAAGACTTTTCAATGTCAATAATTTTGCTTGGCACGATGATGAGTTCTTAAAGAATAGAGATAGAAACTTTGATAAACCAGTTTCTATTTATGAAATTCATGTTGGAAGCTGGCTAGGAAGAGGAGAAAATGGACGTTATCTATCTTATGAGGAAGTTTGCGATAAATTAATCGATTATGTTAAAGCTCAAGGCTATACCCATGTTGAATTGATGCCGGTCACTCAATATCCTTTCGATGGATCTTGGGGATATCAGGCTACTGGATTCTTTTCCGTCGATTCTCGATATGGAAATCCATTTCAACTAATGAGCTTTGTCGATCGTCTTCATCAAGCGGGAATTGGGGTGATTCTCGACTTTGTTGTCGTTCATTTTGCAACCGACCCTTACGGATTAGAAAGATTTGATGGATCTTGTTTATATGAGTATTCTGGAGAAAATGAATTCTCTCAATGGGGATCGAAAATGTTTGATCTCGGCAAAGATCCAGTCAGATCATTTTTAATGTCCGCGGTTAATTACTTTATCGATTATTTCCATTTTGATGGAATTAGATTTGATGCGATTTCTAATATCGTCTACTGGAACGGTGATTCCTCTAGAGGAGAGAATTCTGGAGCTGTCGAATTCATCAAGAGAATGACTGGAAAATTACATATTGAACATAATTCAGTCATGTTAATCGCTGAGGATTCAACTGCCTATCAAGGAGTTACTAAACCATTAGAATATGGAGGTTTAGGTTTTGACTATAAATGGGATTTAGGTTGGATGAATGATACTTTAAAATATTTTTCTAAGGATCCTATCTACCGTAAGTATCATCATAACTTATTAACTTTCTCAATGGCCTATTTCTATTCAGAGAACTTCTTGCTTCCACTTTCTCACGATGAAGTTGTTCACGGAAAAGGAACTATAATTAATAAGATTCACGGTAATTACGAGCAAAAGTTTGCTCAGCTCCGTAATTTATATACTTATATGTGGGCTCATCCAGGGAAAATATTAAACTTCATGGGTAATGAGTTAGCTTCCTTTGATGAATGGGATGAAAGAAAGTCTCTACCATGGAATTTAAAAACTTATCCTTCTCATGATTCAATCTCAAGATTGGTGAGAGATCTTAATTTAATCTATCGTTCGGAGAAAGCGATGTACTTTGAAGAATATAATCCTCAACATTTTTCTTGGCTCATGCCAGATAATTCCGATCAATCAATCTATGCCTTTAGAAGAACAGTAGGAGACGAGACATTAGTCTTCATATTCAATATGACTCCAAATTACTATGAATATATTAATATCGGCGTTTCCTTTAAAGGAAAATATGTAGAAATCTTTAACTCTGATAAAGATGTCTATGGAGGCTTAAATCAATATAATGGTTTACCTCTCGAAACTATGGATATGTCGTGGAACAATCAACCATATACCATATCCATCAAACTTGCATCATTTGGCGCCTTGATTCTCAAGCACGTCAAGGATAAAGATGAATAATTGCTAGAAACAGGAGGTTAAAATGTTTAAAAGCAAAGCAGAATTTAAGAAAGACTTTACCAAGAGAGTCTTAGAACGTTATGGTGCCGAAGTCAAAGACTGCACGAACGGAGAGCTATTAGAAGTTCTTGGAGGAATGGTAAGAGATTACGCCTTTACTCAATTAAAGGATACCAAAGAATACGTAAGAGAGCATGAGAGCAAAGAGTTAGTTTATTTCTCAATGGAATTCTTAATGGGTCGATTATTGACTAATAATTTAATTAATCTCGGTTTCTATAAAGTATGTAAAGAAGGCTTAAAAGATTTAGGTGTTGATATTAACGCTTTAGAGGATGAAGAAGCTGATGCTGGATTAGGTAACGGAGGATTAGGCAGATTAGCCGCCTGCTTCCTTGATTCAATCGCTTCATTAGGCTATCCAGGACACGGCCAATGCATCCGTTATCAATATGGATTCTTCAAACAAAAAATCTGGGATAACAATCAAGTCGAAGTCCCAGATCAATGGTTACATAAAAATTATATTTGGGAAGTTAGAAAACCAGATGAATCAGTCGATGTTCAATTTTATGGTAATGCTGAATACTATACCGATGAAAACGGTCATTATCATATGAGAACCGCGAATTCTACTTATGTTAAGGCAGTTCCTTATGATGTTCCAGTCATCGGATATAAAAATGGAGTTGTCAACACTTTAAGATTATGGGCTTCTGAACCAAATGAGGACCATTTACCATGGAATCAAAACTTCAATGATTATAAATTCTTCTGCGAAGAGATCTCTCAATCTCTCTATCCTGATGATTCAAATGAGCACGGAAAGATCTTAAGATTAAGACAACAATATTTCTTAGTCTCCGCGGGAATGCAATCGATAATCAAAGAGCATAAAAAACAATATGGAACTTTAAAGAACTTTGCTCAAAAGCATGTTTTCCAACTTAATGATACTCATCCGATTCTCTCCATCCCTGAATGCATGAGAATCTTAATGGACCAAGAAGGCTTTGGATGGGAAGAAGCTTGGGATCAAGTTACCCATTGCATGGCTTATACCAACCATACCATCATGCAAGAGGCTTTAGAAAAATGGCCAGTTGGCTATGTCAGCAACTTGCTTCCTAGAATCTATATGATCATTGAGGAGATCGATAGAAGATTTGTTAATTCTCTACGTTCTCAAGGATATTCTGAAGACTTCATCTATCGGGTTAGAATCATTAAAGATGGCATGATTCACATGACTAATTTAGGTATTCACGCGGTGTTCTCAGTTAACGGAGTTGCAAAACTTCACACAGATATCTGTAAAAACGATACTTTTAAAGATTTATACTCCTTATATCCTGAAAAATTCAATAACAAGACTAACGGAGTAACTCATCGTCGTTGGCTCTTAGCCTCTAATCCTGAATTAGCTAAATTAATCAGCGAATTATTAGGTTCAGATGATTGGGTTAATAATCCAGAAGACTTACAAAAATTAATGGTATACATCGATGATGATAAAGTCTTAAAACAAATCAATAAGATTAAAAAAGCTAACAAAACTAAATTAGCTAAATATATCAAAGAACATAATAATATCGATGTTGATGTCAATTCTATCTTTGATACTCAAATTAAGAGATTGCACGCATATAAACGTCAATTGATGAACTGCTTTAGAATCATGTATTACTATAAGCGATTAAAGACAGATCCAACATTTAATAAGATGACTCCTCACACCTTCATCTTTGGAGCAAAGGCTGCACCTAGCTATACCTTTGCTAAGAAGGTTATCGAGTTAATTAACTGTATAGCTAGAACTGTTAATGATGATCCTGAAGTAAATAAATACTTAAAGGTTGTCTTTATTGAAAACTATGATGTTTCAACAGCTGAAGTAATTATTCCTGGATCTGATGTTTCTGAACAAATCTCAACCGCGGGTAAAGAAGCATCTGGAACTTCTAATATGAAATTCATGATGAACGGAGCGATTACTCTAGGAACCCTCGATGGGGCGAACGTTGAGATTCATTCCTTAGTCGGTGATGAAAATTCTGTTATCTTTGGCTTAAAGACTGAAGAATTAGATAAGATTAGAAAATCAGGATCTTATAAAGCATGGAACATCTATAACAATAACTATTGGGCAAAGGTGGTCATGGATTCGCTTATGAATAGAACATGGCATCCAAATCAAGAAGAGTTTAGAATTATCTTTGATGAGATTATGTGGAGAAACGATGAATACTTCAATTTGCTTGATTTAGATAGCTATATTGAAGCCAGCGATGAGATTTCTCGCCGTTATAAAGATAAGAGAGCCTGGGCCAGATCTTGTCTCATCAATATCGCAAAGTCAGGTTACTTCTCTTCAGATCGTACCATCCAACAATATGTTGATGATATCTGGGCTTTAGATAAGATTAAATATCCTACAAAGTAAAAAGATTAAATTAAAAGGTCCAATCGGACCTTTTTAAATGCTCTTTTTTAAAATTAGGATCAATTCATCAATTTCATCTTCAGAAAATACTTTGATATTATTCTCTTTTAATAATTTAGAAGTGATTCCCATACCTTCAATTTTTTTAGAAGTAAAGGTTCCATCATATATCTGATGGACTCCGCATGAAGGAGATCTTTCTTTTAATAAGGCGTATCTAACATGGTTTTCCTTGGCAATAGCTAATGTCATATAGGCTCCATCATAAAAGTTATTCGTAACATCCTTATTTTTAGAATTAATCACTCTTCCATTTTTGATTTCTGAAGGTAGACGAGGAGTTTTTAAACCTCCAAAAGTTTCAGGGCAAATTAAGATGATGTCGCATAAAGACTTCAATTCTTCACTTTTTTTAAGATAGTTATTGCCTCCATCATATTTACAATTCTCACCAAGAAGGCAAGCTGATACTAAAATTGTTTCCATACAGTTGCTATTTTTCCATTTTTCGCTTGGTTAGTAAAGATATTTTGTTTATTAACCTTTTATCTTTAAAAAATATGGTGATGTTTTATAATTTTATCGATGAAAAGACTTGTAACTTTAAACATTCACAATTACCCAATTCCAGTTGAAATTAATTATTCTAATATCAAAACTAAACGGTTTTATTTAGCCTATGGAATGATCTGCGCGAGGATGAGAGATACTGATTCTCTTCTCTCTCTTCAAGAACGATTAGAAAGAATTTTTAAAGTTAACACCATTGAAAAAATTAATAGAACCCCGTTGCATGTTTCCGATTTTGTCTATGTTTTGGGAAATATTGAAAAATGCTCTTATTCAAAAAAAGGTACTTTTTCTTATTCTACTTGCTATATAAATTACCTAGGTAAGAAAACAAATTTAAAAGATTTCTTTTTAAATTATTTAGCTAAGAGGATGGAGGAATTGGAGAATATGATGTCTTTACCTCATCATAATATTAGAATTAAAGACATGTATTCTTGCTATGGATTAAATTACGTTAATAGAAAAGAGATTGTAATCGGTCAAAAACTAGTTCATTTCTCAAAAGAAATCATCGATTCAGTGTTGATTCATGAATTATGTCATGACTTTTATCAAAATCATTCTAAAGAGTTTTATAATATTTATTCTAAATATTGCCCAAACTTTAGAATCTTACAAAAGAAGTTAACTTATGGAGAGATCAGATGAAGATAACTAGCTTAACTAATTCATATATTAAAGAACTTTACGCTTTAAAAGATAATAATGAAAAGAAACTTAAAAAGCTCTTTTTAACTAATGATATTGATATTATTAATCTTGCCTTTGAAAAAGGATTTTTAAAACAGGTGTTATATTATAAAAAACCATTAACTTTAGATATAGATCAATTAGAAGTAAATGAAGCAATCATCAAAAAACTTTCATTTAATAAGTCTTATGGAGATTATATAGGAGTTTGCACCTATCCTAAATTTACTTTTGAAAATAAAAGAAGATATCTTTATTTAGATAACGTGCAAGATCCAGGAAATGTCGGAACTTTAATTAGAACTTGTCTAGCTTTCTCATATGATGGAATCATCCTTTCTCCTGATTCAGCTTCTATCTATAATGATAAGGTGATTCAAGCCTCAAAAGGGGGAATATTCTATTTACCTATCTATTCTGATATCTCTTTAAAGGAGATGAAAGATAAAGGCTATTTAATAATTGGAACCGGATTAAGAAACTCAATCAATTTAAAAGAAGTGAAATTTGATTCAAAATTTTGTCTAGTATTAGGAAACGAAGGACAGGGCATGAAAAAAGAAAATATCGATTTAGCTTCGATTATGGTTAAAATTGAGATGAATAATATTGAATCGCTTAACGTAGCTATTTCAGGAGGGATACTTTTATATGAATTTAAAGATTGCTAGTATTAGTTTATTAATAATTCCATTATCTTTATTATTTAGCTGCCAAGGAAACACCAATAACACGATTAATTATTCTTTTGATGATTCTACTATAGAAGCGATGATAGTTGATTCTCCTTTATATAATTATCAAGACTTAGTTATTCCAAGCGAAGTTAATTATAACAATCAAGTTTATCAGGTGACTTCAATAGCTATAAACGCCTTTAAAAATAATGATTATATTAAAACATTAACTATCCCTGATACCATCGTCTCCATCGGTTACGATGCTTTTAGAGATTGTTCTTCTTTAGAGATAGTTAACATGTCTAATCAAATTGACTATCTTCCTGATCATCTATTTTCCTATTGCACCTCTTTAACTGAGTTTAAGGGAGGAGAAAATATTAAAACCTTGTATAAAGGCGTATTTGAAGGAACGAAAGTTAAAAGTTTCACTTTTTCTTCTTTAAGTGAGATCGATGTTGATTGCTTTTGGAATAATCAAGCTTTAGAATCGATAACTATCTTAGGAGACTTAGATACTTTACCAGGTTCTTGCTTTGAACGATGCACGTCTTTAAAAAGCGTTAATCTATCTTCTTCTGTATCCTATATTGAAAACTACGCGTTTAAAAATTGTATTTCTTTAGAAACTTTTGATTTTGAAAATATTCGTCATATAGAAAATAATGCCTTTGAATCCTGCGCGTTTACTACCTTAGAGTTAAATGATACTGTTTTAGAAAATCAAGCCTTCGTTTCTAATTTAAATTTAGAATCAGTTTCACTAAATGGCTCCCTTTCAAATCATTCTAAAGATCTAGGCTATGGAGTATTTAAAGATTGTTCTAAATTAACTACTTTAAATATTAATAATATTGAATCTATCGGTTCTAACTGCTTTAAAAATTGTTCTTTAGAAACTGTTTCTTTTGATAAAGGATTAAAAGAAATCAAATCTGAAGCTTTCCTTAATAACAAATTAAAACTAATATCATTTGAGGAAAACTCTTCTTTAGAATCAATATCTAGAAAAGCATTTTATAATAATCAACTAGAAGGAAAGCTTGAATTACCAGCATCACTTAATGCAATTTATAACTTTGCTTTCAAAAAGAATAATATTGATGAAATAAAGATATCTAAAGATTGTTTAATCCAAGATATCATAGATGAAGAATGCTTAATATCTTATTATGAATAGCTTAAAAAGCAGAAATAAAAGCTTTTTGCTTGAATAAACTAATAAATTTTCGATAATTTAGTAAAGGCGATGAAAAAGACAGACGCCTCCTAACTAGCATAGAGAATCATTGGTTGGTGGAAAATGATCTAGGTAAAGAGAAACGGATCACTTTGGAGCCGTCAAATTGAAAATAGTAAATTTGACCGTCACCTGCGTTAAAGGATAATTGAGGTGCTCTTTTGAGAACTAAGGTGGTACCGCGCGTAAGCGTCCTTAGGAGGACGTTTTTATTTTATTAGAAAGGATTATTATGGAAATCAATAAAACTTTATTAATGGGTAAAACTAATTTCGAGATGCGAGGCAATCTAGCTTCTAAAGAACCTAAGATGCTTCAAGTGTGGAATGAAGAACACCTATATGAACAAATACTTAAGAAAAATGAAAAACAACCTTGTTTCATGCTTCACGATGGACCTCCATATGCGAACGGAGACATGCATTGCGGGCACATGTTAAATAGAGTCTTAAAAGATATAATTATTCGTTTTAAGAGCATGGATGGATATTACGCGCCATTTTATCCAGGATGGGATACTCATGGTCTTCCAATTGAAAATGCAGTCACCAAAAAAGGAGTAAACAGAAAGACAACTCCTATTGGAGAATTTAGAGAAAAATGTCATGACTTTGCTTTACAGCAAGTATCTAGACAAAGAGAACAAGTTAAAAGATTAGGAATTTTAGCTGATTTTGATAAACGTTATCTTACTTTAGATAAGGAATTTGAAAAATCTCAAATTGAAGTCTTTGCTTCCATGGCTTTACAAGGATTAATCTTCAAAGGATTAAAACCAGTTTACTATTCTCCGTCTTCGGAATCGGCTCTTGCTGAAGCTGAGATTGAATATCATGATGTCAAGGCTAAAACTATCTACGTTAAATTTAAAGTTGTCGATGGAAAGAACATTCTTTCTACAGATGATAATTTTGTGATTTGGACCACAACTCCTTGGACTATTCCTGCTAACTTAGCTATCTGTTTGCATCCAGATTTTGAATATGGATTATATAAAACTAATAAAGGTAACTTCGTCTTTTTAAATGAATTAGTTGAAAAGATGATTAAAGATTTAAACTTAGAATATGCAACTTTAATCAAGACCTTTAAAGGAAGAGATGTTGAATATTTAAAGGTTAAACATCCTCTTTATGATAGAGAATCTTTAGTTATTAACGGAACTTATGTCACCAAAGATGCTGGAACTGGAACTGTTCATATCGCTCCGGGGCACGGTGAAGATGACTTTAATGTTTGTAAAAAATATCATATTGAACCATATTGCCCAGTTGATGAGCACGGAAGAATGGATGATACAGTTGGAGATCGCTTAAAAGGTCTTTTCTATGAAGATTGTAATGAAGAAGTGATCAAGATGCTTGAAGAGAATGGATGTCTTTTAGGCTTAGACGAGATCACCCATAGCTATCCTCATGACTGGAGAACTAAAAAACCTGTTATCTTTAGAGCTACTCCTCAATGGTTCTGCTCCATCGATAAAATTAGAGATAAATTATTAGATGAGATCGATAAAGTGAACTGGGTTCCTTCTTGGGGAAAGATCAGAATGCATAATATGATTAAAGATCGTCAGGATTGGTGCATCTCTCGTCAAAGAGCCTGGGGAGTACCTCTTCCAATCATCTATGATAAAGATGGTAATGCTTTGCTTGAAAAAGAGATTTTTGACCATATCGCTGATTTAGTCGGTAAATATGGTTCTCAAATTTTTGTAACCTCGCAAGTTGAAGATTTATTACCTGAAGGATATCTTGAAAAGCATAAAGATTTAGCCCCATTCTCTAAAGAAAAAGATATTATGGATGTCTGGTTTGATTCTGGCTCTTCATTTAATGCTGTTTTAATTAATCGAGGAAATAAATATCCTGCTGATTTATATTTAGAAGGTGCGGATCAATATCGAGGATGGTTTAATTCCTCACTTATCATTGCAACTGCCTGCACCTCAAAGGCACCATATAAAACAGTTCTTTCTCATGGCTTTGTCATGGATGGAAATGGAAATAAGATGTCTAAATCTTTAGGAAATGGAATTGATCCAAATAAGATCATCCTTTCTTCCGGCGCGGATATTCTCCGTCTTTGGGTGGCTACTGTTGATTATCAAGCAGATGTTAGAATCTCATCTCAAATCTTATCAAGCGTTCAAGAAACCTATCGTAAGATCCGTAATACTTTTAAATTCTTATTAGCTAATTTGTCTGATGGAGATACTGTCTTTGATTATGATAAAAATCGAGTTACTTCATTCTCTTTATTAGGTCAATATATGTTAGCTTCCTTAGAGAAGACTAAGAATGAAGCATTAAATGATTATAATAACTATGATTTTGCCTCAGCAATTCAAACTATTTTGACTTTCTTAGTTAATGATGTTTCAGCTTTCTATGCCTCAATCAGCAAAGATAGCCTCTACTGCGATGAGAAAAACTCTCCAACAAGGAAAGAATATCAAACGGTTTTCTATACAATCATCAAGACTCTTTCGATTCTTTTAGCCCCAGTTCTTTGCTTTACTATGGATGAAGTTTATCAAAACTTACCATCTAAAAAATATTCTCATATCGCTTTAGAAGATATGGTTAAAGAATCTCATGAATATGATAATGCGATCTTAGATGAATTCTCCAAGCTTAAAGACTTTAGAAATGTAGTCAATCAAAAGCTAGAAGAAGCTAGAAACAACGGATTAATCGGCTCATCATTAGAAGCGATGGTTAATTTAAAAGTTAATCAAGAAACTTATGACCTTTTAAATAAATTTACTTTAGAGAAATTACAAGAGATCTTAATTGTTTCTAAAGTTAACCTTGAGTTAAATGAAAATAACGATAATTTAATTGTAGTCAGCAAGGTTAAAGGGGAAAAGTGCCCAAGATGCTGGTCATATCACGAAACATTCGTCGAATTTAATGAGATGAAATTATGCAAAAGATGCTATAAGGTAGTTAAAGATGTCGCTTTCTAAAGAAAACAAACGCTTAATTATTCAAATTGGAATTGCTGCGATTACGATCATCGTTCTTTTAGTGATCGATATCGTCACCAAGCTCAGCGTCCTTAATTACTTTAATCGGGTAGAAGGGGCTAATATCGTGGTCATCGATAACTTCTTTTGGATTCATCTTGTTTACAATCGAGGAGCCTTAGGAGGAATCTTTGGAGGAATTGATAATTCGATGATCATTCTTTCTATTTTCTCGGTGATTGGAACGATAATCGGCTTTTTCTTCCTGGTTTGGAAATTTAAAAAGCTACCTATTCTTTATCGGATAGCTTTATATATATTTATTCCTGGATGCATGGGTAATTTAATTGATAGGGTTGGTTTATATAACACCCCTGGAGTCGTTGATTTCTTACGTTTTAGATTGTTTGGTTTCTATGATTTCCCGGTGTTTAATTTTGCTGACATGTGTCTAACCGTTTCAATTATCATGTTTATAATTGCTATCATCTTCACTAAAGATAAAGAAACTTTAAGCGAGGAAGTAAATAATAAAATTGAAGAAGCTAAGATTTTAGAATCTAATACTTCTTCTAAAAGCGAAAGTGATGACGGGAGTGAGGAGTAAGCATGAAGATTTATCAAATAGATTTAGAAAATGAAAATCTTAGAATTGATGCCTTTTTAGCTAAGGAAAATCCTACTTTATCTCGATCATATTTTCAAAAATTAATTGAAGAAGGGAAAGTTCTGGTAAATTCAAAAAAAGTAAAATCTTCCTATAAATTGATGATTGACGATAATGTTACCGTCGAAGAATCTTTTAAAGAAGCTAGTCATTTAGAAAAAGAGAATATACCTTTAAATATTGTCTATGAAGATTCTTCTCTTATCGTTATTAATAAACCTCGCGGTATGGTAGTTCATCCTTCTTCCGGGCATGAAACAGGTACTTTAGCAAACGCTTTAGTTTACCATTTTGATAAATTATCATCAATCAATGGTGATTTTCGTCCTGGGATAGTCCACAGAATCGATAAAGATACTTCAGGTTTGCTCGTTGTAGCTAAAACTGATGAAGCTCATATCTTTTTATCCTCTCAGCTTCAAGATAAAACTATGTATCGAGAATATCACGCGATCTGCGAAGGAAGAATTCCTCATGAGGAGATGAAGATAATAGCTCCAATAGGTAAAGATAAAAGAGATCGTTTAAAGATGGATGTCGATATCTATAACGGAAAAGATGCGACGACTAATGTTAAGGTTTTAGAACGATTTAATAATTATACCTATGTTTCATGCTTATTAGAAACAGGGAGAACTCATCAGATTAGAGTCCATTTAAAATATATAAATTTCCCTATTGTCGGGGATACTTTATATGGTAAAAAGAAAATTACTTTAACTTCTTTAGGGCAGATGCTCTGCGCGGTTAAATTATCCTTTATTCATCCTCTTACTAAAGAGAGAATGACTTTTGAAGTCGACGAGGATGATGAGTTTAAAAGAGTCTTAAACTATATAAGAGAAAATAAGCTTTAATCTTTATTAAAGATATCTTTATAGTTTCTAAAATTACTTTTACAAACTTTTAAGCATTCTTCTTGAGAATGAGATTTTATAAATTCTAAAAAGGCATCATCAACTTTCTTGCTCGCTCCAAGAGGGAAGACAAAATCATATTTATTATTTAATTCTTCCATCTTATGTAAGAAAGTGTATCTAGCTAGAAGCGAGGCTAAAGCAACTGAAGGATAATATGTCTCTCCTTTAGTATGGAAAGTGATGTTCTTTAAGACTTCTTTTTCTTTATTTAGGTATTGAAAGTAGGTTTTTTCTAAACAAAATTGATCGATATAGGCATTTTGATATTTAACTTTTTTAGATAGATTCAATAAGGCTTTATTATGCAAGATTGCTTTGATTTGATTAAGATTAAATCCTTTAGACAATAATTCATTTAATTTTAAATTATCAACAACTAATAAAGAGTAAGTAACTTTATTAATTATAGTTGGAACAAAAGATAAAATAGCCTCATCCGTCATCTTTTTAGAGTCTTTGATTCTATCTATAAATTCTAAAAAACTATCATCAAAATAAGACGCGCAGACGACTATTGGTCCAAAGAAGTCTCCAAATCCTACTTCATCTGATCCAATTTGAGGGTTTAAATCAATATAATGGTCAGCTTCTTTATCTTGCTTTACATTTTCTTCATCTAAAACAAAATTAAATTTAGAAGCTTCAATAGAGGCTTCTTCACCAGAAAAGACCACCTTAAAACCTTTCTTTGATTGATAGATGGATATTGAACATTTTTGCTTTCTAGCAAAAAAGATGATATAAGGATTCAAGTTATCATCTTGATAGTTTTGATATTCATCAACGAGTTTAGAAATTAACGTATTATCAATTTCAAATGATAGGATAGCCATAAGTTAATTATATCAATAAGGTTAATTTTATTAAGTTAAAAATACAAATTATCACATTTAAAATTAAAAGTTAGAAAGTAGTTATTTTATCTAAAAAAATAAAGAATTATAATTTGAATTATGAAATCAATATACGAAACCTTTGAATTTGATTACATTAAAGATGAATTAAAAAAATACGTTCATCATTCATTAGCTAAAAAATATGTAGAATCTTTAGTCATGTTTGATTCATACGATCAGGTTGAAGATGAATTAAATTATGTTAAAGAAGCATTTTATTATTCCTATAAATACTCATCCTTAACGGTATTTTCTTTAGAAGATTTGATGAATGAATTAATCAATATCCATAAAGGAGGAAGAGGAACCATTCATTTCTTTATCTCTCTTTCTTACTCTCTTGATAACATAAAATTAATTAAGGAAGAATTTAAAGAAGAAATTAATTATCCTCTTTTAGCTTCTTTAGTTAATTCATTAAATCTTTTACCATCGCTTAAAAGCTCTCTAGAAAGAGTGTTTTCTAAAGATGGAGAGATAGTTTCTTCCGCTTCACCTAACCTATTAAGAATTAGAAACAGAATTTCTTCTTTAGAAAACTCGATATCTTCCTTAATTCATTCTTTAATCGATAAATATCGAAATTATTTAACTGATTATCAACCTTCCTTAAAAGGTAATGTTTATACCTTGATGGTTAAATCCTCTTTTAAAAATAGAATTTCAGGAATCGTGATCTCTCAATCTGACTCCGGGAACACTTTTTTCATCGAACCTCAAGAATTAATTAATGTTTATAATGAAATCTCATCTTTAAAGGAAGAGGAAAAAGCTGAGATAGATAAGATTCTATTAGATTTATCTAAAAAGGTCTTACTTTCCGAAAATGAAGTTAGAATCAATAATTTTTCTTTAGCTAGAATTGATTTTCTATTTGCTAAAGCATCTTTAGGAATAGCTTATAAAGGGAATATTGTAACCCTTAATAAACAAGGAATCATCTCTCTTAGTCGCTGCGCGCATCCGTTGATTGATGCAAAGAAAGTGGTTAGAAACTCATTTTATTTAACATCTCAAAAGATGATGATTATAACTGGACCTAACGCAGGAGGAAAGACGGTTTGCTTAAAATTAATTGGCTTGATGGTTATCATGAATCAATGCGGATTAATTTTACCTATCGAGAAGGAAGGAACCTTACCTTACTTTAAAAATATCTATGCCTTAATTGGCGATGAACAATCTTTAATTGATAATCTATCCACCTTCTCATCCCATATCGTTGGATTAGAAAATATTGTAAGTAAGGTTGATGATGCTTCTTTAGTGATCATTGATGAATTAGGAACTGGTACTTCACCTCTTGAAGGTGAAGCTTTAGCAGTCTCTATCATCAATTATCTATTAAACAAGAAATGTTATTCATTTATTTCATCTCACTATGACGGAGTTAAGAATCTTGCCTTGATGAATGATAAAATCTTATGCGCGTCGATGGTCTTCGATGAAGAAAGATTGATGCCAACTTATCATTTAATATTAAATGTAGCCTCTCCTTCCTATGGAATAGATGTAGCAAGGCGTCTAGGCTTAGAAGAAGATATAATTATTAAAGCTAAAGAATATTTAGAAGAGAAAAAATCGTCATCTAAAGATATTTTACTTGATGAATTAAATCAAAAATTAGCTATCGTAGATGATTTAAAAAATACTTTAGAAAGCGAAAAGAAAAATTTAGAATCAATTAATCAAGATTTAAAAAATCAGATTGAAAGAACTAAAAAAGAAAGAATCAATATCTTGAAGCAAGCTGAAGATGAAAAGCAAGAATTAATCTTGAAGGCTAAAGAAGAGATCGATCAGCTTTATGATCAATTTAAGAAAAATCAAAACTTAAAGATGCATGAAGTCATCTCTTTAAAAAAGAAGATTGATGATCAAGTCATCGATTATGAGGATGAAAATATCTCAGATGATAAGATTTCTTTAAACGATTATGTTGAATTATTAGATACGAAAGTCAGGGGTAAAGTCATCTCTTTAAAAAAAGATCGAGTCACTGTTTTGACCGACTCTAATATGACAATTGAAACCAAGGCTAATAAAGTTAAAAAAGTTCAAAAGGTTAAAGAAAAGAAAGCAACCAGAAACGTAGATTTCATCGCGAATTTAAAGAAAGTGCCTACTGAATTAAATCTCATCGGATTAACTGTAAAAGAGGCTTTACCAATTTTAGAAAAATATCTTGATGATGCTTTAAGCGTCCATTATAAGCAAGTAAGAATTATTACTGGGTCAGGGACAGGTAAGCTTCGTGAAGGCGTTCATCAGTATTTAAGAAAATCTTCTTATGTCGATTCATTTAGACTAGGAGGAGAAAATGAAGGTTACGTTGGGGCAACTGTCGTATATTTAAAATAGTATGAATGAAGTATTAAAAGTAAAAATTGAACTTTTAAAGGATGTTCCTGGAGTTTATATCATGAAAGATATAGATTCTAAGGTTATCTATGTTGGAAAGGCTAAATCTCTAATTAAGAGGGTTAAACAATATTTTTATCGTCCCCAAGTTGGAAAAGTCGCGCGCATGGTTAGAGAGATCACTGATTTTGAAACCATTCAAATTAATTCAGAGAAAGAAGCCTTACTTTTAGAGTTAAATTTAATTCGAAAATATTATCCAAAATATAATATCCTCTTAAAAGATGGAAAAGGATATCCTTTTATCGCTTTATCAAAAGATAAATATCCTTCTCTTAAGATTGTTTATAAGAAAGATAAGCCAAAAGATTATTACTATTTTGGCCCTTATCCTTTAACTAATGCCTGTTATAAGGTGATTGATTTACTTAATAAAATATTCCCTTTAAGAAAGTGTAATGTCATCCCTTCTTCACCGTGTTTATACTATCATCTAAATCAATGTTTAGGTCCTTGTATCAATAAAGATTTAGCCTTGCAATACGATGAGATGAGAAAAGATATAATCTCTTTCATGCTAAAAAAAGATAAGAAGATAGAAAATAAATTAAAGCTAGAGATGAATGAAGCTTCTAAAGAATTAAATTTTGAAAAGGCTCAAGATCTTTTTGAAACAATTAAGTCGATTGAATATGTTCAAGAACAGCAGTCAATCATCTTTTCTAATAATAAGAACTTTGATGTGATTGCTACTTCATCTCGAGAAGGTTATTTCTCTTTATGTGTGATGACTTATCGAGGAGGCACTTTATTAGGTAAGAAGGTTTTCGTCGATGAGGAGGAAGATGATATAATCTCCCAGATTCAATCATTAGTGTTCCAATATTATCAAAATAACGATCAGCCGAGAACTATAATAGTTGGGAACCCTTCTTTACAAGATTCATTACAAGAGGTAATAGATTCTAAGATCATCGTTCCTTCTAGAGGTGAAAAAAAGGAATTATTATTGACTGGATTAGAAAACGCAAAAAACGGACTAGACGCGCATTTTTTATCATCTAGATTGAATGATAATGTTTTAGAATTATTAGAAAGATTAGGAAATATTTTAAAGATTAAAACCCCTTTAAGAATTGAATTATTTGATAATTCTCATCTTCAAGGCGCGGAGCCTGTAGGAGCTATGGTGGTATTTATTAACGGAGTTAAGGCTCCTTCGATGTATCGAAAGTTTAATATCTCGTTTTCTGATGGTAAAGACGATTTAAAATCGATGTATGAAGTTATTTTAAGAAGATATTCTCGCTTAGTTAAAGAAGGACAATCATTGCCAGATTTAATTATAGTCGATGGAGGAAGAACTCAAATGGAGGTTGCTAAAAAAGCTTTAGAAGACGCGAACGTTGAAATTCCTATATGCGGGTTAAGCAAGGATAATAACCATCATACTTCAATGTTAATTGATCAAGATTATAATCCTCATAAATTTGAAAAAGATGATAAGTTATTTTTATTGTTAGTTAGAATGCAAGATGAGGTTCATAGATACGCGATTACTTTCCATCGTTTTAAAAGAAATAAAGCTCTAACTAAATCATTTTTTGATGATATTCCTGGAATTGGAGATAAACGTAAAGAATATCTAATAAAAGCCTATAAATCTTTAGAAGATATTAAGAACGCATCTGACGCTGAATTAGAGCAAATATTGCCTAAAAATGTAATAAAAGCCCTAAAGGATAAATTAAATCTAGAAATTGAAAAAAAATCTTGATTTTAATTATGTATTTGATAATATAAATAGCGCTGGCCCGATAGCTCAGTGGATAGAGCAACTGCCTTCTAAGCCGTAGGCCGGGGGTTCGAATCCCTCTCGGGTCACCATATTTGTACGACATGTCTGATACAAACTTAGAACTTCTAAGGGTGTGCAGACTTTTTTTAATTAGAATCTAGAAAATAAGCTTGGTTTCAAGTATAATTCTTATCTTTGGAGGTTGAGAAATATTAATAATTAAAAAAACCTCATAATTATGAGGTTTTTAGGGCCTTCAAAAAA
>CALVJO010000009.1 GCA_944332225.1 uncultured Bacilli bacterium
CGTCAGGGTTTTCGGTTAACAAATCCTGTAAAGTTATTTCCGTTTTAGGTTCAACGCAAGATATTCTGTAAAGCGTCGAAATTATTGCGTTATCGTAGAAGAAATGTAGTTTTATGCAATCGATAATACCGTTTTTATCGCTATCAACGACTTCCCATTGTTCGATTTGAACGCAATTTACATCGTAATTATTACTAAGTGTTTTATACAGCATATCTTCGAGCAAATGGTCGTTCAATGTTTTAACGACGACTGCCTGATACTTTTCGTTACCCTCTTGCATAAGTTCATTCAACGTAGTAGGGAGAGTCTCTTCGGGTATAGCCCTATAACCGCACACGCAAACGCCGTCCGCATTATACGAATGTTCCGCTTTGCCGCTTATCTCGTCGCAGTTGATACACTTGTGCCAATGGTGAGTGTCGTCGCTTTCCCATTTGTCAGAAAAGGTATGGCCTGTTGTTGCAATTTCTTCCGTTTTTGTCGCCTTACATACGGTGCAGGTATAAGTCATTTCGCCCTTTGCCGTGCAGGTCGGCTCTTTCGTTATATTGCCGTTATCCCAAGTATGCGCGGCTTTGTCGATTACCTCGTCGCAGTCCGCGCCCGTGCAGGTGTGCCAATGCTCGCTATCGTTATGCGACCATTGCTCCGAATAAGTATGCGTATGCGTGCCGTTCCCGCCCGTAGTTTCGTTGCCGCCGTTGCAAGCCGCAAGAGAGAACGCGAAAACAACGCTCATTGCCGCCGTTATGAATGCAAGCAGTTTCTTTTTCATTACTAAACCTCCCCCGACATTGCAGTTTATGTGTAACTTTTACTGCAACGTCGAAAAAATATGATTTTACCCCGCAAACAGACACTATTTGCGTATTTATTATAGCATAACCGCCGTAAAACACGCAAGCCCCTGAATTTAGCAAAAGTACACCCGTTTTAAGGATTTAACACCTCAAAATAGGGGTTGAGCCTGAATTCAGGTAATCGTTAAAGTCAAACGGTTCGAATTTTTTTGATAAAAAAGCAATATTATAGTGAAAATCGATATTATCGTATCAGACATATTCACATCAAATGGTGGAAGCGAGGAGACTTGAACTCCCAAGCCGTGAGGCATTGGCTTCTGAGACCAACGCGTTTACCAGTTTCGCCACACTTCCATCATCAAAATAATAATAAATTCATTTATTCTTTTAAAGAAAAAGACGGCTAATTTAGCCGTCTAATCTACTGTTAATTATTGCTTTAATAAGCTATTTTCTTGAATGACTTTATCTTTTAAATACTCAGGAACCTGCTCATAAGCTTCAAATGTTCTAGTGAAGAATCCTGATCCTTGAGTTAACGCTCTTAAAGAGGATGCGTAATCTAAGATTTCACTTTCAGGAACTAAGGCTACAATTTCTTGTCTTCCGCCTTCATCTTCATCAAATGATAAGACTCTTCCTCTTCTAGATGATAAATCGGATAAGACATTTCCGATGAATTCTTGATTTACTGATACTTTAACTCTAATAATCGGTTCAAGAATTATCGGTTTACATTTCATATAAGCATCTTTAAAGGCTAGAATTGCCGCCATCTTGAAGGATAGTTCATTTGAGTCAACCGGGTGATCCTTACCATCAACTAACACCCCTTTAATATTGATAACTGGGAATCCAGCTAGTAAACCTTGTTCAAGCGATTCAAAGAATCCTTTCTCTACCGCTGGGAAGTAATTTTTAGGAACCGCGCCACCAAAGACTTCTTCTTCAAATTTTTCGCCTTGGTATGGTTCAAATCTCATCTTGACGACTCCATAGAATCCGGAGCCTCCTGATTGTTTAACATATCTTCCATCACCTTCAGCAGTTTTTAAAATGCTCTCGCGATAGACCACTTTAACGTCGCTATCGATGACATCGATCTTATAAGTATCATTGATTCTAGATAATAAATATTCAATATGCGATTTACTTAATCCACCTAAGAGAAGCTGCTTAGTTTCTACATTTCTCTTGATCTCGATAGAAGGGTCTTCGATCTTTAAATACTCTAATCCCTTCATCAATTTATTTTCATCATCTTTTTTCTTACAAGAAACCGCGCGATAGAGACAAGCTGTCGGAAGCTTTAAAGCTGGATAAGTGATGATTCTCTTATCAGACGATAATGTCATTCCATTACGTAAATTCTCTAATCTACCTAATGCTACGATTTCACCCGCGGAAGCTTCTTCAATATTATTTCTAGTTTTACCAACTAAAGAATAAATCGAGGTTATTTTAACTTTCTCAGTTAATGATGAGCAGCAAACTTCATCTCCGACATGCAAAGTTCCAGATAACACCTTAATATAAGATAAGAATCCAGAGAATTGGTCGTAAGTTACCTTAAATACATACCCTGAGAAAGGATCATCAACCTTGGTTGCTATCTCAACTTTATTTGATGAAGAATCATAGGCAATATATGGATGAAGGTCCGTTGGCTTTGGTAAATAATCAATGATCATCTTTAAGATGGTATGCATTCCAATATTCTTTAACGCGCAGCCGACGATAACTGGCATCAATTCACCATTTAAAACTGCAACTCTAAGCCCGTTAGAGATTTCTTCGTGAGTTAATGGCTCATCGGAGAAGAATTTCTCTAATAAAGCTTCATCCGTGGTCGCAACAGCTTCACAGATGGTATTATGAAGTTCGAAAACTTTTAATTTTTTATCTTCATAGATTTCGGCATCCACGCATTCTTTTCCGTTATAGATTCTTGCTTTTAATTCTACTACATTAACAAAGCCATCAAATTTATTCTCATGGCCTAAAGGATAGGAAAATGGAACTGCTTCTTTTCCTAATTTTTCTCTGATATCTTCTAAGATAGTTTCAAAATCAACATCAGGTTTATCCATCTTGTTAACGAAGATTAAAGTAGGAATATTTCTCTTTTTTAACATTTGATAATGTCTTATCGTTCCCACTTGAACTGAAGAAGAAGCATCGATAACTAAGATAGCTCCCTTAACCATGGTAATTGAGGAAATCGCCTCAGTGATAAAATCATCATTACCAGGAATATCTAATAAATTAATTTGATTACCTAAATAATTAAAGGTGATGACTGAAGTTGATATAGATTGTAATCGTTTTTGTTCTTCAGGTAAAAAGTCAGAGATTGTGTTCTTCTTTTCAACAGAGCCTTTATCATTTAATTCATTAGCAATTTGGTACATTGCTTCGACTAAGCTAGTCTTTCCTGAGCCCTGATGTCCAAGAACGACGATATTTCGAATTAATTCGGGATTTGTAGCCATATTATGTTCTCCATTCTATTATGCTTGTAACCGCTTACTTGAGAGTATTGTAACATTATTTAATCAAGATAGATATAAATATTTTTATTTATTAAAATCCAAAAAAATGATAAATGACCATGAAAATTAAAACATAGTTTAATTTAGATACCTATGCTAATAAAAATAATTTATTATTAAGTGTATGGTAAAACGAATTCGAAGATTATCCTATGCAAATTTGATTCTCTCCGCCTTAATTGGATTAGGTGAGATTTTAGCTTATTTAATTTTAAATGATAATGATATGGCATCTATCACAATCGCGGCTCTAGTTGTCTCAGTTGCTTTTTCGATAATTTCAATCGTTAAAAAGAATCCTCATTTTCTAATTGGATCAATGCTACCATATCTATTTCTTTCATTATTCTTTTTATTCTCTGATTTCACCGGTCATCCTCACTGGATATTCTATATCTATGATGTTGGGGTCATCATTCTATTAATAAATTATATTATTGCTATCGTCTATCGCCATAAGCTAAAAAAGCAAATTAATAATTCAATAGATAATAAATAATTAATTAGATTTTACCTTCGTGATAGGTTCCGTGTTTTGAAAGGGAAACTAGCATCACATTATTTTTACCAAATCTTTCTCTTAAAGGAGGTAAATCAACATCTAGCTTTGATTTAGGAATAACCATCAACATAGTTCCTGCAAAGCCACCTCCATGGACTCTAATCGTCGCATCTTTATCTAACTTTCTGGTGAACTTTAAAGCTTGAGGTAATTTTTCATCTTCGCTTTCAACATAACAATTTTGAAGTTGATAATATGATGATTCACCTGATTCATTCATCATTTGTAAAAATGTTTTATAATCTTTATTTAATAAAGCATCAAAAGCCTTATCCACGCGATGATTCTCTTCAAAATAATGTTTAGCTCTTAAATACGCGCGTGAAGAAGTTTTTAAGATTATATCTTCTCCTTTAATATAGAAATCATTTTCATCTACTTCTCTTAAAACATTTTTAGAAAAATATTGAGCTACTTCATGCATTTCGTCTTTAATTGCCTTGTAGCAAGGAGTTAATTTAGTGTGATCATCTCCTGTGTTAATCAAGATAAATTGATAATCATCTAATTCAATCTCTAGATGATGAATAAGTGGCTTTTCAGTATCTTTAAAATCTATATAATTGATGCCACCTAAAGCGATTCCTGATTGATCTAATAATCCGCATGGTTTATTGAAATAGATTGATTCAGCGTATTGACCAACTTGGGCTAAAACAAAAGGTTCAATTTTATCATCATTATAATAATATGATTCAATCTTACCAACTAAGCATTCAAATGCCGCGGAGGAAGAGACTCCCGCGCCTTTAAAAATCGTTGAATCACAGTAGCAAAGGAATCCACCTATTTGATAATTAAGGTCTTTTAATTTTCTTAAGACTCCTCTTATCAAAGCTAAAGATGTTCCATATTCTCTTGGTCTTATTTGAAGCTCATCGATTCCTTTTTCTAGATCGATAATCATTGGGCGGTAACCTTCTGAGATAAATATAATTTTATTAGTTAATTTTTTCGTAACCGCGAGAATATTGCAATCAACTGAAGAAACTAAGACCTTACCATTATTATGGTCGGTATGATTACCTAATAATTCGATTCTTCCTGGAGATGAAAAGATATCCTCAGGATAAGTTTCAAAATTTTTATAAAACTCTCTTTTTAATTTTTCGATTCTTTCTTGATTCATTTTAATATCCTACTTTCTTCATGAAACGATCGATACCTAGTCTACCGTTTTCATCATCTTTAAACACCGCGGTGTTCTTTAAAATATTTTTACAAGTATCCGCGAGATAATCTTTTATTAATCTATCAGCTTCTTCCTCAGTTAAATTTCTTCTATTATTAGAAATTAACGTATTAACCATATCTCGATGCTTCTCTAAATCTGGATACTTTTCAAAATATGGTTCCACCTCATCATCAGAAGTTAAGATTTCACTTATATATGACATCTCTCTTTTTAATCTAGGAGGGAGAATAAATAAGCCCATCGCCTCAATTAAACCGATTCCTTCTTGTTTAATATGGAAATATTCTTTATGCGCGTGGAATATTCCATCCGGATACATCTCATTAGTTAAATTATTTCTTAAGATAAGATTAAGCGAATATACATCGTTAATCTTTCTAGCAATCGGGGTGATAGTTGAATGTCTAACTCCATCAGTAAATGAAACAATAGAACATTTTTCATCATCATATTTAATCCATTCATCAAAGATTTTGTTAGCTTCTTTCAATACCGCGTCTTTAGAAGTAGATTCGATTCTAATAACTGTGTTATACCAATTTATTAAAGATACCTTAACATTTTGATCCTGATAGTATACTTTTCGATCTTTAGAGTAGAAAACTGGGAGCAAATGTAAACCGCCTTGATAATGCTCATGATTTAGTATCGATCCTCCAACGATTGGTAAATCAGCATTTGATCCAACGAAGAAAGTTGGATACTGATCAACAAATTCTAATAATTTTTTGAATGTTAGATGATCAATTACCATATTATGATGAGAATAATTGATGATAATCGCGTGATGATCAAAATAGGCATAAGGAGAATATTGTAAGAACCAATCTTCTCCGTTTAATTTTAAAGGAACGATTCTAATATTACCCCTTGAAGGATGGTCGCTTCTACCTTTATAACCTAAATTTTCAATACATAATTGGCAGGAAGGATATTTATCAACCTTTTGAACTTTTAATAATTTAGCTATGTCTGAATTCTTTTTTTCCGGCTTAGATAAATTAATGGTAACTTCGATAAAATTATCATCAAAATCTTTCTTAAAATAGATATTTTTATCAATCGCAGTTTTTTGAATATAGTTATTAGAAATTGATAGATTAAATAGATAATCTAGTCCTTTACCTTTTTCTTCTTTTTCTAATTCATAGACTTTATTAGCTACTATTGATGGCATAGGAGAAAGTAATCCTAGAATTCTTGCTTCAATCAAGGAATCATAGCTTCCATCTCGCGACTCTAAAGCTTCTTTTAAATCATTTAAAAGAACATCTGCAACTTTAAGTGAAGAAATCTTTTCTTTATCGATCTCACCTTTATACACATTATCCTCATTTAAATAATCTAATAGCTCATTACGGACATAAACTGCATCTAAATCATTTAAATCTAGATGGCATTTACCATAGTAGATAAGCTCCTCAATAACCTGATTGACCGTTTTCATTTACATTACCTCCTCTTTGAATAAACTCACGCGGCGAACATTTATAATATTTTTTAAAAGCTGTTGAAAAATAAAACTCTGAAGAATAGCCAACCTCAAAGCTAGTCTTCTTTATCGATTTATTGTCTAATAATAATTCTTTAGCTTTTTCCATTCTAATCTTAGTCAAATACTCTTTTGGAGAAATCTCTTCGAAACGATGAAAGACATTAGCCAAGTAGTTAACATTGATTCCAAGAGATTTAGCTACCTCGCTGATGGTAATTTTATAATAATAATTATTTAGAATAAATTCCTTAGCTTGCTTTATATAATTATTTTTATAAATTTTTTCTTTCGTGTTAGTTAGAGAATTATTAAGCTCATCTAAGGCATTTAAGAATAAATAAGCTAATCCCTTCATCCCTAAAGATTGAGTCTCATAGTTAGAGTCAATTATCTCTTCAACGATCTTCTTTACTTTAAAGTTTTGATCGTGAATGATCGGATTAAGAGAATTAATTCCGATTTTTGAGATGATTGAAGAAATTATCTCTCCATCGATTCCAAGCCAAAAGTAATTCCAAGGTTTGATGGAAGAAGGATAATATTTACTTTCATAATGCTTAGGAATATAAAATATATCTCCTGCTTTTAAATAATATTCTTTTCCATCTAAAACAAAATAACCGTTTCCTGACATAACATAATGAAAAAGATGATAGTCGCGAGGAAAAAACTTATTATTTTTTCCCTTGAGACATTGTTCCTTTCCATAATCTATAAACGTGATATCATGAAAATCCATTGAAAGCTCTTTCACCTTTTCAATTATCTTAAAAAAATAATTTTTTTTCAAGGTAAAGCATAAAAAAACTAGGCCTAAGCCTAGTTTAGAAAAGAGAAAGATAGAAAGGATATTCTCAAATGGTTTATTTAATTTCGATATATTTCTTCTTCTCAACTACTTTTTGTTCAGGTTTCTTGATATCTAATGACAAGATACCATTGTTTAAAGAAGCTTCAATATCTTTTTCTTCGACATCTTCACCTACATAGAAACTACGAGATAATTCAGAATAACGTCTCTCATGACGGATGTACTTACCATGATTTTTATTTTCATCTTCCTTATCGTTGAAGACAGCGTTGATGGTTAGATATCCATCTTCAAGACTTAACTTGATGTTTTCTTTCTTGACGGAAGGAACCTCGATAGTCAAGTTATAGTGATCACCTTCATCAGTGATATCGCATCTCATTAGATTAGATGTGCTAGGTGCGAAGAAATTATCGAAGAATGAATCGAATAAATCGTAAGAATTGTTGTGATGATATTTGTTAATGTTTGACATAAGTTTAACCTCCAAATTGTTTAGCACTCTTATTTCCCAAGTGCTAAGCATAGTATACACCTCTTTAGCACTCTGTCAATAGGTTTGCTAAAACTTTTTTTAAAAAATTTTTTTAAGCTAATTTTTATTAAAAAAGCATGAGACAAACCCATGCTAGTTACTATTAATTTTTGTTTAGTAATTTTATATTTTTAATAATTTCATCTTTATTTAACTTAGCTAAGGTTCTAAGTTCTTCTCTTGTCCCACATGGCAAAGTTAAATTATCGTCAATTGCCATAGCTATAATTCGATTCTTAAAATTCATAAAGGCAAGATTTGAGGCTATCGCTTCACCTAAAGATCCATTCTTATAGACATTTTCATAAATTAAAACTGGCTTATCTTCTTTTATTAAATAATCGATTAATCCTTTTGCTATAGGTTTAATTCTTCTTACATTAATTAATGTATAATCTAAATCATTATCATCTAAGCAAGATAAAACATAATCAACATTCTCTCCATAAGAAATAATTAACCCTAATTTACCTTCTTTAACTATCTCAAAATCTTTTGAAACATCAACATCCTTTAATATTTCTTTTTTAAAGCTGTCTTTAGAATATCGAATAACCGTAGGAGATGATAAATTAAATTTTTCTTTGATTAAAGATCTAAGCTCACTTTGATTTCTTCCTTGGTAGATAGAAACATTAGGCATCAAAGAAAACATCGCAAGATCATAAATTCCTTGATGAGTATCTCCATCAGTTGGAACAATATCCGCGCGGTCAATTAAGATGGTGACTGGAGAATTAGTTCTACAGATATCATTTAAAAGAAAATCAAATGATCTTTGAGCAAAGGTAGAATAAAGAGTTAACACAACTTTTTGTCTTCTTGACATAGAAGAAGCTAAGCAAGCAGCAAGCTCTTCATTGATTCCGACATCGATTAAAGATGAAGGATACTCTTTTAAGAATTCTTCAAGCTCAGAACCTCTTATCATCGCAGGAGTAATTAAAGAAAATTCTTTTTGTTTACGAATTTCTAATAAAGTATTCGCGACTAATAGAGAATTAGAGATTGTTGATTCATCGATTTTAACTCCTTCTTCTTTAGAAAAAGGATTAACTCCGTGATATAAACCGATTTTATCATTTTCAGCAAAAGAATATCCTTTTCCTTTTTTAGTCACAAAATGAACGATGCATGGTTTATTTAACTTTTTTGCAGCCTTTAATGATTTAATCACTATTTTAATATTGTTCCCGTCATAAGGTCCCATATAGTCAAAGCCCATATCTTCAAAATAATTATCTTGTAAGATAAATCCTTTAATTGAACCTTTAATTCTATGAAAGACATTTCTAATCGCAGTAGGCGTGTGATTAGCAAAGAAATTATTAGTTTTCTGGTAAAGATTAGAAGTTCTAAGCTTAGAAAAAGAACGTGAAGCAAAGCCTTTAGAAGGAGATATTGACATATTATTATCATTTAAAATAATAATCGGATTAATACCTTTTAAACTCCCCATATAATTCAATGCTTCTAAAGCAATTCCGTTATTAATCGAAGCATCCCCGATTAAAGAAATCACCTTTTCATCTTTATTTGTCCTAGTTAAAAGATATCCCGCCTGCGCGGCTAAAGAAGTCGAGGAATGACCTGATTCCCAATGATCAAAAGATGATTCTTTATATGAAGCAAAGCCAGAGAGACCATTATACTTTCTTAAATTATCAAAATCTTTTCCTCGCCCGGTTAAAATCTTATGAACATAAGCTTGATGAGAAACATCGAAGATAAATTTATCAACGTGACAATCAAAGACATAATGCATCCCTAAAATAAGCTCAACCGAGCCTAAATTAGAGGCTAGATGGCCTCCATTTTTAGAAACTTTATCAATGATAAAATCTCTTAAGCACGAGGCTAAGTCCTTTAATTCATCTATAGTTAAATCTTTAATGAAGCTTGGATCTTTTATCTCATTTAAATCAAATTTCATTTTACTCCTCATGGTAAATATCGTCAGATAACCTTAATCTTTCCTTTGAGACTTTCTTATCTAATATTCTTCTAAAAAAGTTTTTGAAAAAAAGTTGGTTACCAAAATATTTTACCATCAACGGAGATATTTTATAGTAAATTTTAATAAATAACCTGCCTAGAATTGATTTAGACAAAACTTGGTCGCGGTAACGTCTTAAAACGTTAACTTTATAGTAAGAATATCCTCCATAGACTGAAGTTGCAATATAGCATCCTCCCTTATGAATTTCCTCTTTAAAGCCTTCGTTTTGTAAAATATTAATGAATCTATCTTTTTCATCTAAAGTCAGCTCATCAATTTTCTCGTCGCCTTCGTATTTATAATAGAAAATGAAACGATATTTACCGTTTTTATCAGGATATATATCTACTTTCTTTTCTAAGATATTTAAATTTAAAAAGTGATTTAAGATATTGTTACTATCTAAAGAGAGCAAATAATTCTCAAAAACATATAATTTTGAATTATCAAATTTTTCTTTAAAAGAAGATAAATCAATATCTAATTTCTTTAAAGTTTCTTCGTCTAATGATAGAGAACTTAATTCATCAACATTATCAGGATAGGAACAAGATAGATAAGTTAAACACGTTTGATAGAATATTTTTAATTTTGAATCTATAGGATTTGGCATGTTTTCAAATAAATAAGTAAAGTGCTCAAGCTTATAATTCTTTAACTCTCCTAAGAAAGTAGAGATGATTAAATCTTTAAACTCATCATCTTTAGAATTTTCATAGGAAAGCAGATAATATCTAATACCTTCTTCTTTCGAATAATTATCAGAGATAAAATAAGCTTTTAAGAGCAATCCTTCTTGAGAAGATGGATTAATCTTTAAAATATCATCCGCGTAAAAGCCGCATTTCTCAGGATTCTTATCCTTTAAGGCTTGAATACCAAGCATAGCATAGTTAGAAGTCTCTCCTTCGACATGCAAAGTATCGACAAGAATGTTATCAGTTAGACTAGTTAAATAATTATTATATGCATCTATTCCTTCTTGAGGTTGAAAAGGAACCCCGCAGAAGAAGCAGTTGGTAAGAAATTCATTTTCATCAATTTCGATTAGTTTCCCGCAGTTAGGACATTTAGCTTTAACCATAAAAAACCTCTTTCTATTGAGAAAATTTTAAACGAAATCAATTCAAAAACAATATTTAATAAAGAATTTAATATCCATGTTCATATCTAAAAACATATTTTTAAGCTTTAATCGCCTTGATAACAGAAAAAACTGTTTTATCTGTCTTAAATAGTTGCTAATATTGACTTGGAGGAATTCTTTATGAAGGAAAATATCAATATCACTAACTCAAAAATCGCTATATCAACTGACACTTCTTGTACTATTTCTAAAGATTTAGCTTCTAAAGAAAATATCTTCGTCTTTCCTTTAAATGTCATAGTAAACGGTGAAGAATTTTTAGATGGAGTCACCATCACTCAAGATCAATTATTAAAGGATATGCGAGGTGGAAAAAGCATCAAGACATCAACTCCACCTTTAAGTCAAATCGAAGATTATTTTAAAGATATCTTCGCTCAAGGTTATGATTATATCGTCCACTTTACTATCTCTAGCAAGCTATCATCCATGTTTAGTCTTTTCTCAAATGTTTCAAGAGATGTTTTTGATAATAAAGTGATCGTCATTGATTCTTATTCAGTATGCTCACTTATGCTTTCTCACGTATTATTTTGTAAAGAAAGATTATCTAAAGGTTTCAACCTTGATATTGTAGTTAAAGAAATTAACGATAGACTTAACGATAACTATGTTAGATTCATTCCAGAAAACTTAAACGCTTTAAAAAATGGAGGAAGAATCTCGCCTGCCGTCGCGGCTATCTGTAACACGATTGGATTAAAGCCAGTTTTATCGATGCAAGAAGGTTCTTTAGGTAAAGATTCAATGGCGAGAAATCAAAGAAAGAAACTAAATGATCTCTTGCTTGAAAGCATGAAAGATTATCCATTAAACAGATATGATTTTACCTTAGTCTCCTTTGATGGAGATAAAAAGGTTATCGAAACTTTACAAGAAACCTTTAAAGAGCATAATCCTGATACGGAATTAAAAGTATTACCAATCGCGATTAATGTATGCGCCCACTGCGGACCTGGAACCATAGGATTGATCGTTTCTCCTAAAATCGATAATCATTCTCTCAATGAATATCTAGATTAAGATGAGGCTATATGCCTCTTTTTTGATGACAAAAAATAAATAAGAAATTACCATGATTTTCATGAAAAAAGATTATTCTAAAGTAAATTTATTATCTAAATTTAATCCTCCATACAATCGTTTTATCTTCTTTTTTGCTAAGATCTTCATGAACCTTACTAACTATTTTCATCTAAAGAAATTTAAAGATATATTAGTTAAAAGAATATATTTTCCTTATAACAATCATAAAATTAAGGCTACATATTATTATAAAGATTCAAAAGTTTGTAGACCCTTATTAATTTATATTCATGGAGGAGGATTTGCCTATAAAGAATCTACTTATCATCTAGACAATCTCTATTTATATTGTAAAGAAGGAAACGTAGATATTCTAAGTATCGATTATCCTCTTATAAACGATAAATTATTTAAAAATCTAAATGAAATCTTATTAAAAATAACCTTAGATATCTTAAATAATTCTCAAATAAACAAATATTCATTTTTTATTTTAGGAGGTGACTCCGCGGGAGGTTACCTCTCTTTAAATCTATTAAATAACATTCATAAACTAAATATTTCTATCTTTAAAGGATTAATGTTAATTTATCCTGTTGTCACTGATTACCCTTATTTCACTTCTAAAAGAATCTATAAATCAACTAAGATGTGGAACTCTCTAGCTAATCAAAAAATGTGGAATTACTATAAAAAAGAAATATCTAATATCTATAATCCATTCTTAGATTATTTAAATTACTTTCCTTCTACCTATCTAGAAATATGTGAACTTGACTGTCTTAAAGATGAAGGATTAGCCTTAAAAGATAAAATCGAAAAAGAATCTATAAATTCATTATCTTTTAATTGTGTAAAAGGATGTTTTCACGGATACGATTTCAATAGAAAAAATGATTCTTTTAAAGAATCAGTTAACTTACGACTTCAATTTCTTAAAAGCTTAAAAGATCGTCTTTAAGGCTCCGATTATAAAATTCTTAAAATCAAGATCTATTTGAAAAGAGGCTTGTTTCATCGCTTCAAGCTGCATCTTAGTTGGATGAGTTAAAGGATAGGCTCCATATAGAAAACAAATAAATAAACCGTAAGATAAGGTTTTTTCTTCTTCTAACGTTATATTTTTTTGTTTTTCAACCAGCTCAAAATAAACTTCTTTAAATACTTTAAAATCTTTTTTAAATTCTACCAGCTTATCTAAGGAGACATGATCTTCCATATCCGCGAGATTTTTAGAAAAGATTTTTAAGATGATAAAATGCTTCATTAAAATCTCAGCAAGAGAAGAAATAAATTCATCTCTATCATTTAAAGATATTAAGTCTCTCATCTCTTCAGTCATCAATACAAAATGATGTTTTAAGACTCCTAAAAGCACCTCTTCTTTATTTTTATAGTATGAATAAAGGGAAGTTCTAGTAACCGAAGTTAATGAAGAAATATCGATCATTCTAATATCTTGGAATGATTTTTTTAAATATAAAGTCTCCATCGCTTTAAGTATTTCAATTTGTCTTTGCTCAATCTGCGTCTCAGTATGCGCGCGTTTAAAATCAATATTCATACTAAGATTTTATTTTTTTGTTGACACAATGTCAACTTAAATTTAAAATCTAATTGACACGGTGTCAAGGAGGTTAACATGGAATATTCATTTCTAGGTAAATCCGATTTAAAAGTTTCTAAGATATGTCTAGGTTGCATGGGATTTGGAGATGGATCTTCCCTTCAACCTTACGCATTAGACTATGAATCATCAAAAAAGATCATCAAAATCGCTTTAGATAACGGAATTAATTTCTTTGATACAGCAAACTGCTACGGGAACGGTTCTTCTGAAATATATCTAGGTAAAGCAATTAAAGGATTAACATCTAGAGATAAAGTGATAATCGCAACTAAAGTATATTTTAACGAAGGAAAACTATCTAAAGAGGCTATCTTAAGGGAAGTTGAAGGATCTTTAAAAAGATTAAATACTGATTATATCGATTTATTAATTATTCATAGATTTGATTATGATCATCCTATTGATGAGACTTTAGAAGCCTTAAATGAATTGATAGAAAAGAAAAAAGTAAGATATATTGGAGCCTCAGCAATGTATGCTTATCAGCTTCAAAAGATGTTAGATACTCAAGATAAGTATGGTTATAAACGATTTATCTCAATGCAAGACCATTATAATTTAATATATCGAGAAGAAGAACGAGAGATGTTTAAGCTTCTAAAAGAAGAAGGATTATCCTCAACTCCATATTCACCCCTCGCGGCAGGACGATTAGCTAGATTATGGGATGGAGATACTCTTAGAAGCAAATTAGATAACGTTGGAAGAGGAAAATATGACTCAACAAAAGATATCGATCTTCCTATCGTCTTAAGAGTTAAAGAGATTGCTGATAAATATGAAGTCTCTATGGCAAAAGTCAGCCTTAGTTATATTCTTTCTCATGATGAAGTTGGTTCAGTGATAATTGGAGCAAGCAAGGAAAAGCATATTCTAGATGCTGTTGAAGCAGTTAACTTTCATTTAAATAATGATGAAATTAAATATTTAGAAGAACTATATGTACCTCATAAAGTTGTAGGTGCTTTAGATAAACCAAATAAATAGGAGAAACACATGAAAAAACAAGATGCTGGAAGAAAAAATTTATCTGATTTAGCTCCAAAATTTGCTGAATTGAATGATGATGTATTATTTGGAGAAGTATGGTCTAGAACTGATAAATTATCTTTAAAAGAAAGATCAATTGTAACGGTTACCTGCCTTATCTCTAGAGGAATCATCGATAATTCATTAAAAAGTCATCTATTGAATGCGAAAAATAACGGAGTCAGCAAAGAAGAGATGGTTGAACTTATAACTCAACTTGCTTTCTATGCTGGATGGCCTCTTGCCTGGGCAGCTTTTCCCTTAATCAGAGAAACTTATAAAGACGAGAAAACATCAATTGAACCAATGTTTGGTTTAGGAGTTAAAAATGATGCTTATAAAGATTACTTTATTGGGCAATCCTATATTAATCCTGTGGTAACAGAAGGAATCAAAATCTTTAATGTCACCTTTGAACCAGGATGCAGGAATAACTATCATGTCCATCACGCTAAAAGTGGAGGAGGGCAGATTCTTCTTGCAGTTGATGGAATTGGTTACTATCAAGAAGCAGGCAAAGAAGCTATTATTCTAAGACCTGGAGACTCAGTATTTATTAAACCTAATGTTAAGCATTGGCATGGGGCGACTAAACACAGCTATTTTTCTCATTTAGCTATCGATGTTCCTGGTGAAGACACGTCAAATGTATGGTTAGAGCCAGTGACTGATGAAGAGTATAATAAGTTACCTCAAGAATAATTTTTAACCACCTGGCGTAAAATTCCTTTCATAGAAAAAGATCTCATGAATTAACTGAGATCTTTTTGTTTGTTTAAAATATTTGATTGCTTAATGATTGTTAATTACATGATTGGAAGAGAATAATTTCCATCAGAGCAAATTACAACATTTCCATCGATCGATGTTGATTCATGCCAAGATCCAACAAAATCTAAGCTTGAGAATTCACTTACTGTTCCTTCATATCGTAAAATTAAACTTGAAGCACCAGTTGAATCAGAATACATAGATATAAAGCAATAATTTAAGGTAGTTACCGAAGTAGGAATGGTGATATCAGTTACATAGATATCAAAGTAGAAGGATTCCTCACCAATCACTTTCGTGCCGTCTTTAATTCTAAAGGAAGAGTCATTTTTACCATAAGGATAACAAATTAATGTAGGCTCATCACCCTTAGAATAAAGAACGTTATCGACGATTTCAAAGTTATCATTATCTTTAATCGTGAAGGAATCTTCTGAATAACCAAGTCTAATGATTCCTGCAAAAGGATTAACTCCAATTTCTTTTAATGTGGAAGGAAGTTCGATCTTTTCAATGTTATTAGATCTAAAGAAAGCTCTATCCCCGATGACTTCTAATCCTTCCGAGAAGTTAACTTTTGTTAAAGAGGTGCAAGAATCAAAGGCGCTTTGATGAATTTCTGTTAAGGAAGAAGGGAAAGTAATCTCTCTGATACCTGTGGTGATAAAGGCTTGCATTCCGATGATTACGGTTCCTTCATGCAAGGTTACTTCAGCAAGGTCGCGGCAATAATAGAAGCTATATTCAGTAACTTCTTTAACTGTGGAAGGAATATCGATAGATTCTAATCCGCAGGTGAAGAAAGAACCGATTCCGATAGTTTCTAAACCTTCATTTAAATCGATCTCTAGTAAAGCTTGACAGTTTCTAAAGCAGTAATCACCGATTGATTTTAAAGTGTAAGGAATCTCGACATTCCTCAATGCTTGACAGTAATAAAAGGAATAATTACCAAGAGATAATAGCCCTTCATTTAAATCAACTGAAGCGACTGAGTTAACATTGTTAAAAGCATAATCTCCGACATGTAAAGTACCATCCTTTACAACTACTGTGCTTCGAGAATAGTTTAATGGCACCTTAACTAAGGTTTTATCCACGATAGAATAGAGGACTCCGTCCGCGGCTTCATAATATTGATTTTCTTCATCAACCTCAAAGGAAGTTAATTCATTTAAGGAATCAAAGGTTGAATAGGATACATCATTAATATTCTTCCCGAGTTTTAAAGAAATAATTTGAGAAGAAGTTAAGGCATCCTCTTCAATTGAAGTTACAAGATACGTTTTACCCTCATGCTCAAGCTCATCAGGAATAATTAAAGGATTTAAATCATTAGTCGATGAAGGAGAATAATTTGAAATGCTCGCGGTTAGATTTTCTTCATCATAGATGAAGGTAAAATCATCTGTTGAGATTTCTATTTCCGAGAAAGTAACTTCTAGATCATTAGATCCATTGATTGCTGTGAAAGTATAGTTAGCTCCCGTCAAGATTAAATTCTCTCCATTAAGCTTAACGCTTTGTAAAACGTAATTGGCCCCAGGAGTGATAACTAAAGTAATCTTGTCTCCGACATTAACTAAACTTTGAAAATTTTCTTCAGTAATTTTATGACCATCTTTATAGGCTTTAACAGTTCCTTCCCCGTTTATAGTTAAATGATAAGCAAACTGGTCTATAGGTAAAGTAACATCCCCACCTGTAGATGAAGAGGAAGTAGGCGTAGTTTGACATCCGACAGTTAAGCTAACAAGAGATAAAAGAAGTAAGGTAGCAGCTCTCTTCATACTATCCAATAATATCCTCTAAAGTGACATCGCCTAACATAGAATATTCAACGGAGATTGAACCATTATAACGATATCCTTGCATTGTGTCGGTAAAATTATATTCGCCTTCAATCGTGGAAACTGTTCCATTTGATAAATTGATAGTTAAAGGATCACTTTCTTCGAATCTATCAACTTTGAATGGTCGTTTAGAAATCACAAAGCAATCAGCAAGAGATTCCATCATTCCTTCCTTAACGGTGAATGTTGTCTCATCTACTTGATCAAAGAAGGTTCCAGAGATATCACTTATGATTGGTAATAAATCAGAATAGAGATAGTAGCCAACATAAGCTTGAGCAAATTCAATAGTTCCATCTTCTAAGACAATCCCAGTATTTCTAACTGTGTATTCACCAGTTGAAGAATCATATGCATATGGATATAAATGCATGTCAGTTTCAGAAGAAGGAGCAAGATAGTAATCTCTTTCTAAATTGATATTAGAAGTTTCATTTCTTTGTCTAGTATGAACATAGATTTCTTTTCCAGTGAAGTAATAATCTGTAGTTACATCATCGGTAACAGTTAAATCAGATACATCAGAAGGGTAAAGAGAAATACCTTCATATTGATGTCTAACCGTCATCTTAAATGATTGTCCTTCGAAGGTTTTAAAAGCGTTAGTTAAAGTTTGTGATGCTTCTGTCTCTTCATAAGGAGTGATGTGTTCAATAGTCTGTTCACCTAAGTCATTGAAAGTAAAGACGATTGAGTTAGTAATTAAAGTAACTTCTCCAGTCGTGTTGTCAATTGAGGTGATCGGATCTAATTCGATAGTTAAAGAAGTGAAGTTTCCATTATCGACTCTAAAATAAGCTTCATTTGGAACAGCGAAAGCTCCAGAGTTTAATGAGTATAATAAGTTGTTTGAGATAATCGCAGCTTTATTGACGTTTAAATCATAACGAGTGAAAGCTTGAACGCTTTCGTTTAATGTGAAGTCTTCTTCTAAAAGGATATAGACGAAATTATAAAAGCCATTATCCGCGAAAGTTAATCCGGTGTTAGTTGAAGCGTTGTAAGTTTGATAATTTCTAGAAATTTTATTAGAATAATCAATCGATTCAGTATAGGCATAGCCATTTTCATCTTCAAAGTAGGTATAAGGACCTTCCGCGGCTATTTCTACATTATCTACAAGACGATAAGAATATTTATAGAAGGCATTTTCATCTTTTGAATTGTAACCTACCCTCGTATAGTAAGTGTTGGTATCAATCGGATCACCGACAATTTCATAATTGCCATCGCTTGTAACCTTGGAAGCATATCTTCTTTGAATGACGTTTCCTTGCATCGTGAAGCCATCACGCATCTTATTGATGTTTGCATTTAATATAGGATCAGTATAAGTTTCGACTTCATCATTAGGCACGGTTGGAATTTCAGAAGTGGTTGGAGATGAAGGAGAATCGCTAGAAGTTGGCTGCGATGAACTGCCTTCACCGGTACAGGATATTAATAAAATTGGTAATACTAATAATGTTGCAAATAAACTTTTTCTCATGATTCATACCTCCTTAGCTAGCAAAGACAATATCGAAGCTTGGATGAGAATCTCCAAGATCGGTGTAATAGAAGTTACAAGTTCCTGAATATCCGACATGATCTTCATAAGTGACTTCAACTTTTTCAATTTGGCTTTGATCTTCAGCAACATAGAATTTAACGTCTGTTACATATCCAGCATCGATAGGTGTGAAACTATCGAAAGAAGACATTATTATTTCTCTTGCAATGTATGGAATATTATCTAAGTTAGGTGAATAGGTTCCATCATCGTTTAAGGTGAAGATATTTGCATCTAAGTAGGATAAGTCATATTTAGCTTCATCATATGTGAAGAGATTATCTAAATTAGAATATCCCGCGGATGACATATAGAATTGATTGCTTACTGAGTTAAGTAAATAAGTTCTCAATCTTCCTCCGATGGTTAATGATTTTAAAAGATAATCAGAAGCTGAAGGAGCAGTAGGTGCTTTTTGACCTTCTTCTAAGGAATAAGCTTGAGAATAGATTCCTTCATCTTCACCCATGTAGTACATCGCTAAATAAATATTGTATCCAACATATTCATCATCCATATAAGGGATGAGCTCTCTAGTTAAAGTAACTTCTTCTTTTTCAACCATGTTAGCTAAAGCATTCTTCAATGGTAAATTTTCTTCTTTTTCCTCTTCAGCTTTAATTAATGATTTACTTACAGCTGTGCCGATGTTTGAGAATGATAAATCTAATTCATAATTATATCTAACATACGCGGTGTGATAAGGATTCTCAGCATTTCCTACAGTCGTAGCATACGATAATTCCATATCATTAGAAATTAAGGTCGCAGAGGTAAGAGTTGTTCCATCAAAATCAAATAATCTCGTGCTGAAGGTGACATTTGAAAGATAATCATCAGTGATTTGAGAACAAAGAGTAGAGAATAACAAACTTGCCTTAGTTGGAGAGAGGATAAATCCTTCTTCAACTTGAACAAAATCATTTCTAGTTAATAAAGTGAAAGGATTTAATAATCCGTTAGATCCATAAGGAATGTAATCTCCTTCAGAATCAACCGCGGCCACCTCAGTTACTTCGTTGTTGTAATCAAGGAAGACCATAGTCGCATAGCCATTATCGTTATATGTGTTTTCACCATAATAGTAGCTGCGTCCAACAGTTGTTCCTTGTTCGTCTTTATCAACTTTATAATAACGACGATCGACACCTTCAACTGTTTCTGAATTCTCATAATTTAAATCAAATTCATAATAAACTGTTTCAGTTTCAACAGTGGTGTCTGGAATTTGATACTCTGGGTCAGTGAAGTAAGAACGGGTTACCGCGAGTTCTCCTTGAATTGTGACTCCATTTCGTAAAGCTTCTAAAGTATCATTGATATAAATTGGGTCTACGTCGATAGGTGTTTCAGACGTAGTCGGGTCAGATGGGTTAGATGGAGTCGAGGAAACTGGAGAATCACCAGTATTACAAGAAACCATCAAAACCGAAGATAAAAGTAGAGGCAAAGTTAATAATAAATTTTTCTTCATTTAAATCCTTTCCTTTCTAAAATTATTTTTTATGTACTTTACTCGCAAGTGATAACGATATTAACGTCATGGCCTGGCATCGTGAAGCTATACATTGATCCGCTGCCTTCAATTGGTTCACCATCGAGAGTAACTGAAACGATGGTTGCTGTATCTGACCATGGGCTCACATAAACCATAGCACCTTCTTTTGCCGATGTGATTTCTGACATCATCATATCCATGAATACTACATCAACATTGCTAGGGTCAGTTCCAACTATTGTGTATGATAATTTGTAACCAATAACTTCTAATTCAACTGCGAGAGTTGCATCTTCGCTAGGCATAACAAACTCATATAGTTCCATTCCGCCTTGATTAGTTAAAGTAGCTTCAACTCCATTGACGGTAACTTTAGAGATTGGTTGACCTGAATAGTAAATATCTAAATAGTATGTTTCGCCAGAAGTGAGAACATAATTTCCAGAGTACATTCTAATTGGATTCAAGGTGGAATCGTATACTCCCCATAAACCAGTTACATCACCTTTATATAGATAATATTGATTTGCTTCTAAAGGAGTAACATCGACAGTTAGTTGAGTATCTTCCGCTAGAGCGTTGAAGACATAGTATTCTTCTCCGTTAACTGTTTCAGTATCAAGAGATTCTTCTTGTAAGATAACATCATTAAGAATGTAACGATTTAATCCTGTTACTTTTGCATAAACTTTTTCTCCAGCGGTAGCTTTGGTTATCTCAGTAAGTTCTTCATCATAGAAAGTAACTTTGATGGTTGTTTCATGACCAGTTGGGTTAGTGACATATCCTAAGTTATATTCAACAGATAAATCAGCAAAAGTTGCAGTTAATACAAAGTCATCTCTTAAATCATTTCTTCCCATCGTGAAGGTGTAAGTATTGCCTACGATAGTTCCTGTTCCTAAAGTTCCATTATGGAAAACTTGATAAAGAGCTAAGTTGCTTGAATTAGTGAATGTTGCAACTACTGTCTCTCCATATCCAGCAGTTTGAATTGGTTTTCCTTCAGCGTCAGCAAAGGTACATGCAGTGTAGACTGAATCACTTGTATCATCTTGATAGGATAATGGATATTGTTTTAGGCTGCTTAAGGCTTCAATTTCAACATCGTGATTTCCAACAATTACAGGATAATATCCAGTTTCATCAACAGTGACTACTTCTCCGTCTACGGTGACTGAATCTAATTCATAGATATCAGTGAATAAAGGCATTATTGAAACATCTAAATATAAGAGAGTTCCTTCTGGGAAGGTAGAAGTTTGGGCATAGAAGCCTTCTAATGGTGTAAATACTCCATTAGTCACATTACCAACATCTAAAGTAACGCCTTCACCTTCAGTGATTATGAGTTTATGAGATTCAAAGGTAGGTGCGATCGTGGTGATTGATAAGGTGACATTCTCGCTTGGCATAGTGAAGATATATCCATCTACAGTGTTTACAACTTCATCATCGTTAACAAACATTTGATTGATTTCATATCCATCGTTAAGAGTTGGTGATACTCCTACTTTAGTTCCTGGTTCAATCGCGTTAGAAGATAATTGAGCCCCAGTATCCGCATCTAATAGATAGATAGAGCTGATGGCCTCACTATCATATTCAAAAGTGATTGAATAGATAGTTACATAATCAATGGCCATCGTTGAATCTTTAGATGGCATTCTAAAGGTGTAGTAACCTTCTGTAGGGATGATTCTTTCTCCATTAAGAGTGACTGAAACTGAAGAAGATGAGGACAATCTTAATAAATAAGATGTTCCTGGCTCTAATTCATAAGTTCCCTCTACCGCAGTGTACTCAGCTCCAGTATTATCCATCAATGAGACAATCTCAGCATCGGTATTATTTTGAATTGTTAAATCGTAGGTGGCTTGGATAGCTTCGCTCAAAGTACAAGAAATAGTGACATCACAGTTAGGCATAATAAAATAATATTCCGTTTCGGACAAGGCAACTAAACTCACACCTTCAACATCGGTGGTGATTTCTTCTAATTGTTGTCCTTCTGGAATATTACTTACTGTTACTGTTACCCGTTCTCCTGAGGAGGCTGTTTTTTTATCCAAAGTCAATTTAGCCCCGTCTGTTTCTCCAATTGTAATAGTATGAGTCGTAATTGGAGTAGAGCTTGATGAAGAGGATGAGCCTGGGCTCGATGTCTCTTGTGAGTCAGATGATGTAGGGCTTGAACTGGTTGGAGTCGTTTGACACGCAGTTACAAGCGATAAGGCTAAAAGGCCTGTTAATAAATAACGAGCTTTTTTCATTGTAAATTTCCCCCTTTTAAATAAATAAGGAAACGCCTATTTCGTTAAGAATATATGTTTCGTTTCCTTTTTTTATTGAAAAAAAAGTAAAACTTTACAGCCTGCATTTCAATAAAAAATTGTAAATTTTCTAAATTAATGCCATAAATGAAAAAAATCAAAATATAGTTCAATTATAAAAATGCCTTAAAAAAGTGATAATTTACTACCTATAAAACTAATAAAAAACGATAAAAAAATTAATGAAAGTGCTTTCTAAATTTTAATAAAATTTTCTAATTGACAATAAAAAAGTCATATGTAAAATATCAATGTATTTAGTTAGTAAGCTAACAATTATGAGGTGAAAGATGGTCAATCACGGATACGAAATTGGATTCTTAATTCGAGAAATTAACAATCAGCTTTCTAGATGGTTAGTTAAAGCCTGCAAGGAAATCGAAGTCCGAGGCAGAATCCAAGGAATGATTCTCCGTTACTTATCTTTAAACACGGATAAAAAGATCATTCAAAAGGATTTAGAAAAGCAGTTTGCAGTTCGCGCGCCTACTATGTCTAATCTTCTATCTTCCTTAGAAAATGATGGCTTCATCTATCGAAGTAAGGGAGAAGATTCTCGTCAAAAATTAATTATTTTAACCGAGAAAGGCCTAAAAGAAGTAGATGTGATGAACTCTCAAATTGTTCTTTTTGAGGAAGTGATTAAAAAAGATCTTTCAAACAAGGAATGTGAAACTTTAATTAGCTACTTAACTAAAATTATTGAAAACATTAAAGAGGAACTTAGAAAGGAGTAATAGGGATGGATATTGTAAGAACCATTGCTAAATCAATTAGAGATTATAAAAAACAATCGATATTGACTATCGTCATTGTTTTTTTCGAAGTTATAATCGAGTCTTTAGTTCCATTTGTGATGAGTATTTTAATTGACTATGGTATCAGAGAAAACAATTTAACTCTTTGCATTTGGCTTTCAGTTTGTTTAGTGGTCATGACCGTTATTTGTTTTATAACCGGCGTGGAAGCTGGATTTATGGCTTCAACAGCCGCATGCGGACTTACTAAAAACTTAAGACACGATTTATACTACAAACTTCAAACATATTCTTTTAAGAACATTGATAAGTTTCAAACTGCATCAATCGTCACAAGAATCACCACAGACTGCACGAACGTTCAGCATGCTTATTTAATGCTGATAAGAACCGCGATCCGCGCGCCTATCATGCTCGTTCTCGCTTTAGTTTTAACATTTATAAGCAACTGGGTGATCGGCTTAATCTATCTGGGGGTAGCTATCGTGCTCGGAATCATATTATTCTTACTTATTATTAAAGCTCACCCATATTTTGAAAAAGGTGTCTACACTTACGATGATTTAAACGGAGTCGTTCAAGAAAACTTACAAGGAATCAGAGTCGTTAAATCATTTAATAAAGAAGAGGTGGAGATGTCTAAATTTGATAAAGTATCAACCAAAATCTTCTCATTATTCTCTAACGGAGAAAAAATTTCAGCCTTTGAAAGCCCAGTTTCTCAGCTAGCTATCTATATGATGATGGTTGTTCTTTGTTACTTTGGAACTCGATTTATCGTCTTAGAAGGATCGATGACTGTTGGAGTTTTATCATCTTTAATCTCCTACGCTTGGATGGTTTTAAATACCTTGATGCTCATCTCTATGGTATTTGTTAACATCATAATCGCCGCGTCATCTGCTGAAAGAATCTACGAGATGTTAAAAGAAGAAAGTGATATTGTATCTAAACCTAATCCAGTTGTTGAAGTTACTTCAGGAGATGTTGAATTTAATCATGTTTCCTTCTCTTATGGTAAGCAAGGTGAAAAATTAGTCTTAGATGATATTAACTTTAAAGTTAAAGAGGGAGATGTTGTTGGTATCTTAGGTGGTACAGGCTCTTCTAAAACATCATTAATTAATTTAATTGCTAGATTATATGATGTCTCTAAAGGAGAAGTAAAAGTAGGTGGCATCAACGTTAAAGATTATGATTTAAAATCATTAAGAGATAAGATCGCTGTCGTTTTACAAAAGAACACTTTATTCTCTGGAACGATTAAGGACAATCTTAGATGGGGTAATGAAAATGCGACTGATGAAGAGATGATTGAAGCTTGTAAACTAGCTCAAGCTCATGACTTCATCATGCAGTTCCCTGATAAATACGATACATATATTGAGCAAGGAGGAACTAACGTCTCCGGAGGTCAAAAGCAAAGATTATGTATCGCAAGAGCCTTATTAAAGAATCCTAAAGTATTAATCTTAGATGATTCAACTTCCGCGGTTGATACCAAAACCGATTCATTGATCAGGGAAGCTTTTAGAGAAAAGATCCCTAACACCACGAAGTTTATAGTTGCTCAAAGAATTAATTCTATTCAAGATGCTGACTTAATCTTAGTGATGAATGCAGGAAAGATTGATGACATGGGAACTCACGAAGAATTATTAAAGAGAAATAAGATCTATCAAGAAGTTTATTACACTCAAAATTCTCAAGGAGGTAGCATCGATGACTAATCCTAATAACAGAAAAAATAATTTAACTCCTATTCAAGTTTTAAAGAGAATCTTTGGTTATATTTGGAGAGATTATAAAAAGATCTTCATCGTAGTTATTTTCGCTATTGTGATATCTGGAGTAGTTTCAGCAATCAATACTATCTTCATTCAAGTCTTAATCGATAACTATATCAATCCGATGATGAAGGATCCTACAATCATCGATACGACTATGAGCGAATTAAATATCGTCTTATTAGTTGTTGGAGGATTATATATTCTCGCGGTTATCGCTATTTATATCTACACAAGACTTATGGCTGTCATCTCTCAAGGAATCTTAAAGAATATTAGAGATGATATGTTCAATCACATGCAAAAGTTGCCGATTTCATATTTTGATGGTCATACTCACGGCGACATCATGTCTTATTACACGAATGATACTGATACTTTAAGACAATTCATCTCTATGTCATTACCTCAGATGATTAACTGTATCGTATTAATCGTCTGTAACTTAATTGCTATGTTCTATCTTAACTGGATCTTAGCAATCGTGGTATTAGTCTTAACTTCATTAATTGTTTTATTCACAAGAGTGTTAGTTAAGAGATCCGCTAAATACTTCAAGGAAACTCAAATTTGCTTAGCTGAAGAAACTGGATTTATCGAAGAGTATACCGATGGTCAAAAAGTCATTAAGGTCTTCAATCATGAAAGAAAGGCTGAGCAAGCATTCGATGTATTAAATAATGAATTATGTAAAGCTGCCACCAGCGCGAATAAATATTCTAATATTTTGATGCCTGCTGCTAATAACTTAGGTAACTTAGCTTATATCTTAGTTGCCTTAATTGGAGCAATTCTCCTCATTCAATTCAATTTATTTGAGGTAGGTACCATCGTCGCTTTCGTTAACTTCACCAAAGCTTTCATCAATCCGATTGGTCAAGTAGCTCAACAATTATCCTTCGTGATTTTAGCCCTTGCTGGAGGTGGACGTATCTTTACATTCATGGATGAAAAAGTAGAAGAAGACGAAGGATATGTCACTTTAGTCAATGTTAACGTCAAAGAAGATGGAACAATTGAAGAATCTCCTAAGAGAACTGGAAAATGGGCTTGGAAACATTATCATAAGGATACTAATACAGTTACCTATATTCCTCTTAAAGGAGATATCGTCTTTGAAGATGTCTGCTTTGGCTACACCAAAGAAAAAGAGATCTTGCATCATATAAATCTATACGCAAGACCAGGTCAGAAGGTAGCCTTCGTTGGAGCTACAGGTGCTGGCAAAACTACGATTACTAACTTAATTAATCGATTCTATGATATTAATTCAGGAAAGATTAGATATGATGGAATCAATATCGAAAAGATTAAAAAAGAAGATTTAAGACAATCTTTAGGAATCGTTTTACAAGATACTAACCTCTTTACTGGAACAGTTATGGATAATATCCGTTATGGAAAAGAAGATGCAACCGATGAAGAATGTATAGCCGCGGCTAAACTAGCTAACGCAGATGACTTCATCAGAATGTTACCTGATGGATATAATACTTTCTTAACAAATGGAGGAACATCTCTCTCTCAAGGTCAAAGACAGCTTCTAGCCATCGCAAGAGCTGCAGTCAGCAATCCTCCGGTTATGATTCTTGATGAAGCTACTTCCTCAATCGATACTAGAACTGAACGCTTAGTTCAAAAAGGTATGGATGCCTTGATGGAAAATAGAACAGTATTCGTCATCGCTCATAGATTATCAACTGTTCAAAACTCCGATGTAATCATGGTCTTAGATCACGGAACGATTATTGAAAGAGGAACTCACGATCAATTAATCGCCCAAAAAGGTGTTTACTATCAACTCTATACCGGCGTGTTTGAATTAGAATAATCATTCTTATGAAATTTAGAGGCTTAAATGCCTCTTTTTTCTTGCCTTGATAAATGTAAATCTATATCTATAAATTCATATAAGTAAGACTTAATAACTTCATTGAATCTGGTGATGATGTTTCGATGCTTGCGGATTATTCTTAGATGGAGACACATATACTGTTTATTATTTAAGTGTTGAAGACGCGAATATTAAAATTGGAGAAACTTACTCTAATATCGTTTTAAAACACGGAAACGTTGTAACCTTATCTTCAAAAGATTATGCCTATGAAGACACCGTCAAATGCGCGGAGATTCAAGATTTGAGCCTTGATGGAAATAAAGTATATGATTATGAAGATTATTTATCTTCTCGACGTAATTCTAATCTTATAATTATTATTGGTTTTGCCGTCATGGGAGGAATAATGACCTTGGTTGGTTTGTTCGCTTTAATAAAGAGTTCCTCTAAAAAGAAAGATAAAATAGCTTAAATTAATTCATTATTATTATTTTCACGATTAAATTAGGCATTAATTGCGATTATTGAATAATTATCATTTAAAAGCTAGCTAAACAAAAACCACGATTATTGCTTTCGTGGTTTTTTGATTCAATTAGAATTTTTCGTTTACGATTGCCCGAACATCTCCATAGACTTTTTTAAGCGACGGATAGAGTTTTAAATAGACATTTCGATAAATATATTCATATTGTTCATGCTTCTTCTTATCTGGATAGAAGACATTTTTATACTTTACCATGCTCTTTTTGCATTCTTCATATGAAGCAAATTTATTAATAGCCATGAACCCTACCATAGCTGCGCCGAGAGAGGAAGTTTCTGTGGTTATTGATTGATATACTGGAAGATTAAATATATCCGCGGTTATCTGTAAAATAACATTAGAATGAGAGCCTCCACCTGAAACAACTAAAGCATTAACTTTACCTGGTTCTTTCTTTTCAATCCGTTCCATGCCTTCTCTTAAAGCAAAACCGATTCCTTCGATGATTGCTCTAAAAATATGGTATTTAGTATGACGTTCAGAAAAGCCAACGATTGAACCTCTTGCGTTAGGTCTTTCTAGACATGGTCCCCAATAAGGTTGTAAGACTAATCCTTCGCTTCCAGGAGGAATATCTTTTATTTTTTCATCTAGATAATCAAATAATTCATGATCTGATTTAAAATCTTTAGTCTCATCTTTGCAGCATTCATTTTTAAACCAGTTTAACATCCAGAATCCTCGATAGACTTGAAGCTCAGAATTATAAGATCCATTCTGCGCGGAAGTATAGGCTGGGAGGAATGGAGATGGCTCAACATACTTTTTTGAAGTGATTGCTACAGTTGAAGCCGTTCCATATGATATTGAAGCTAAAGAAGAATCGATGCATCCATTACCTAAACATTCTAATGATTTATCAGATCCTGAACCGAATAATGGAATTGGTTTTGTTGCTCCAAGCATAGAAAGTATTTCAGGTTTTAAATACCCAATTATCTCACCAGGTTTTTTTAACTCACAGTAAGTTGATTTATCGATATCGAAAACTTTAGATTTAATAGAATGCTTAGAATACCATGAAGCTTTCTTATAATCTATCGGATAATGACCTACAATAGAGGCAACAGTATCCGTTAAATTTCCAGTTAAGCAATAATTTATGTAAGTTGAGATATTTACATATTTTTTGGTTTTATCATAAATATCTCTTTGATATTGTTTGACCCAATGCGCGGCAGTTTTCATTCTTTGGAATCTAACAAAAGAAGACATGCCAACCATTTTAAATAAAAATTTTTGATATAAAGGTAAAGGTTTAATATCTGTTGCAATTCTTTGATCTAGCCAAAGGATGCAAGGTCTTAATACTTTATTATCTTTATCTAAGAACACCGCGGTGTCTCTAAAGGTGGTGACAACGCAGCCTTTAATATCATCTACGAGGTCTACTATTTTTTGCTTAATTGACTTTATAGCTTTAACAATATATTCAAAATAGGTATCAGGATTTTGTTCGCATACTCCAGGTTCATTATCTAAATATAAAGGATCGTATTTTTCCTTGCTTAAGGCAACTATCTCCCCGTGTTCATCAATAAGTGACGCGCGCGCGGATTGGGTCCCTAAATCTAGACACAATATTAAATCATTACTCATAATATCCTCGTTTCTACTTCATAATTATAATAAATGTGACCTATTAGTCAATAATTGATAATAGGCAGTAAAAACAATACTGCCTATTATTTTTAATAAAATCTAACGATAGTCATAATTTTGCAATATGATTTTTTTGCTTCACCTATTTTATTAATTTACATTAATAATTTGTAAATCAATTATTCACTTTTTAAAAAAAATTATTTTTATTGCATTAACGTGTGTTATACTTGAATAGAGGTAACAAAAATGCTTTTCTTCACGAATTCTTTAATGTCAGCAATTCAAATTTCTAATATCGTAGTCGGAATCATCGTCTTTATCGCTTTTAGCGTTATTAATATCATCATATTTCATCAAATACCTGCAATATATGCTTTATTATCTTCTTTATTAGTTGGATTAATTCTCACTTACTGCGGGCTTTCTATTCCTGGAACTATTTTATTAATTTTCTCGATAGTTCTTCTAACCATATTCTATTTTGTTAATATAGCATCTATTCGTCATCTTCTTTCCTTGCCTGCAAAGAAGATTAAATCAAATCAAACTAAATATAATAAACAAGATTTATATAGGAAAATTGATGACACCGTCCATTCTTTATCTAAATCTAAGACTGGCGCGTTAATCACTTTTGAAAGATCAACAAATCTTGATGATTATATGAAAAACGGAACGATTATAAACGCGCCGGTATCTCAAGAATTATTAGAGACTATCTTCTATGAAGGAACCCGTCTCCATGATGGCGCGGTTATCATTCGAGGCAACATGATAGTCGCTGCTTCAGTTTACTACACTCCTACCACCAGAGCCTTAAATGGTAAATTTGGTTCTCGTCACAGAGCAGCCTTTGGCATCAGCGAAGTTACTGATTCAGTAACAGTCGTAGTCTCTGAGGAAACTGGAAGAGTCTCTATAGCCCATGAAGGTGTTCTTGAATCTATTCCATTAGATTCATTCTTATCTGAGTTTACTGACATGATGGCTTTAGATGAAAATAAGATATCTAATGATAATCAAAGTAATAAAACTAAGAAGAAAAGAAATCTCTTATCCTTTATTAGAAAAGGTGAACAAGAATAATAAACACCATTAGAACTCTTTAATTAGGAAAAGAAAATATAAGCCTATGCTAATAAGCGCGATGATTGCGCTTTTTTAATATTTTCTCAATTTACTGATTGCGCTTTTTTAATATTTCTTAAGTTCCATGATTGCGCTTTTTAATTTTTTTGTATAATATAACTGCATAAAGAAGGTGTTCAAATATGTTTAAGAGAAAAATATATGAAAAATTGCTAAAATGGAAAAATGAGTCTAAAGGCGAAACAGCAATTCTTGTGGAAGGGGCACGAAGAATTGGTAAATCTACTATCGTAGAGGAGTTTGCAAAAGAAAATTATAAAAGTTACATTCTTATTGATTTTTCCAAAGTTTCAAATTCTGTTAAAGAAGCATTTAATAACCTTCTTAATGATTTAGACTCTCTATTTATGGTGCTATCACTAGAATTTGATACTCCATTATACCAACGAGAATCAGTAATTGTTTTTGATGAGGTACAAAAATTCCCTAGAGCTAGGGAAGCTATTAAACATTTAGTTAAAGATGGAAGATATGATTATATTGAAACAGGTTCCTTAATATCAATAAAGGAGAATGTAAAAGATATTCTTATTCCTTCAGAAGAACAAAGCATAAAGATGTTTCCAATGGATTTTGAAGAATTTGCTTGGGCATTAGGAGAAGGAATGATAATTGAATACATTAGAGATTGTTTTGAAAAGAGAGTCCCATTACATGATTCAATTCACAAAAAAGCAATGTTTCTATTTAAACAGTATATGCTTGTAGGCGGAATGCCTAAAGCAATAGATAAATTTATTTCTTACGGTAAGCAATTTGTTGAATGCGAAAAAGAAAAAAGAAATATATTAAAAACATATCGTGATGATATTCATAAAATAGATAGAGCGTACAAAGCGAAAGTCCTATCAATTTTCGACCAAATCCCATCTTTTCTTTCTCAACATGAAAAACGAGTAAAAATTAAATCTATTTCTACTGATACTACCTCGATTGATTACGAGGAAACATTCTTTTGGCTAAGTGATTCGATGATTTGTAATGAATGCTTCCTATGTACAGATCCTAACTTAGGATTATCATTAAATGAAAAAAGAAATTATGTAAAGTGCTATATGGGAGACACTGGATTACTTTTGACACATACATTTGATGAAAATAATGAAGGACAAACAAATTATCATAAAGAATTATTATCAGATAAATTATCAATTAATAAAGGCATGTTTTTTGAAAACATGATTGCTCAAATGCTTGTTTCAAATGGACACAAATTATATTTTTATACTAGATATAATGAAGAAAAGCATAGAAATGACATAGAAATAGATTTTTTACTGACAACTGGGAATAAAGTATCTCAAAAGTTAATTCCATTAGAAGTCAAATCCTCCAAATCATATAAGGTAGAATCAATGAAAAAATTTATTGAGAAATTTAATGATAGAATTGATAAGGCATATATAATTCATCCCAAGAATTTATCCATTAGAGAAGATGGAATTATATGTATTCCTGCATATATGACAATTTGCTTATAATATAGTAGAAATAAAATGGATATTCACCTATATAAAGTGTCTATCCATTTTTATTTTTATCTATAATCCATTATTTAAAATGCCATTAGGTGTTTTTTTTACATCTTATTTTTGGTAAACTTTACCTAGGCAAATTTTTAGGAGGTAATTATGCCAACTGCACATAATCAAGCAAAGTTAGGAGACTTTGGAAAAACTGTCTTATTGCCAGGAGATCCTTTAAGAGCAAAATTTATTGCTGAGACATTTTTAGAAGATGTTAAGCAAGTAAACTCAGTAAGAAACATGTTTGGATACACCGGTTACTATAAAGGTAAGAAAGTATCAGTCATGGGATCAGGCATGGGAATGCCATCTTTAGGCATCTATGCAACTGAACTCTATAATGAATATGGAGTTGAATCAATTATCAGAGTCGGATCCGCGGGTTCCTATCAAAAGGAATGTGAAGTCTTTGATGTTATAATCGCTCAAGGCGCGTCAACGAATTCTTCATGGGCTTCTCAATATGATTTAAAAGGAACTTTCTCAGCCTTAGGATCCTTTGATTTATTAGAAAAAGCTTATCATAAAGCTAAAGACATGAACGTAAGAGTTCATGTCGGAAATATTCTTTCATCAGATATTTTCTATAACGATAAACCTGAAGTTTGGAAAAATTGGGCAAGAATGGGTATCTTATGCGTTGAGATGGAAACTTATGCTTTATATTCAATCGCTGCCGCATTACATAAGAAAGCTTTAACCATTCTCACCATCTCTGATTCATTTGTCGATAGTAAGATCACTACCTCAGAAGAAAGAGAAAAATCTTTTAAAGAGATGATGGAAATTGCCTTAGAAATCGCAGAATAAACCATGATTTACTTTCTTATAGTCTTTATCGGTTTACTTGTATTAATATTTTTACTTGCTATTTTTTGTAAACCATTTAATCAGGCTATCGAGAAAAAGACTTTTTCAAAGCGAGTCTATAAAAAAGTTTATAAAATAGCTAAGTATTATGACTTCTATCTACTTAATGAAGTCGCTTTAAATGTGGGTAATAAGACGATTCATTTTGATCATATCTTGTTTGGTGATAAATATATCTTCTGCATCGGAAAGAAATTTTATTCTAATGGATTAAATGGAAATGTTAGAGATGAAGAATTATTTCATCTATTAAAGAAAGATAAAACTGAATTAGTTAAAAATCCTCTTATTTTACATAATGAACGGGTTAGATATTTTCAATCTTTATTAACAACTTCTAAAGATTTATTTGTCTCTATGGTAGTTATCAATAATTCTTGTAAATTAGATGAAAAATTAACTAAAGATCATGATTCTTTATTAGTTAATTTAAAGAATTTAGAAAAATTAGTTAAAAGATATGAAAGAGATGAATCGGTATCAATTATTGATCCAGTTAAATTAAAAAAGCTGGTGAAAGATATCTACGCAGTAGGAGTTAAAAACTGATGAAAGAGATTAAAAATATTATCTTTGATTTTAATGGTACCTTATTAGATGATGTAGATATCTGTTTTAATTTATTAAATGAGATGTTAAACATGACTTCTCATCCTTCTATAAGCAAAGAAACCTATTTAAATATCTTCACTTTCCCAGTGATTGAATATTATAAAAAAGCTGGTTTCATTTTTCCTAAAGACGATTTTAAAACTTTAGCTAACTACTTTTTTAAAAAATATCATGAAAGCAAGTTTTCTCTTTCCTTATATAACGATGTCATCCCTGTATTAAATAAATTAAAAGAGGAACATTATCATTTATTTGTCTTATCTTCTTCAGAAAAAAACTTATTAGAAGAGCAATTAAAATATTATAACATCTTCTCTTACTTTGAACAGGTAATCGGACAAGATGATCTCTACGCGAAAGGTAAAGAAGAAACCTTAAAAGTCTTTATTAAAGATAACAATATCGATCCTAAACAAACTATTTTAGTCGGTGATACTGTTTATGATGGTAAGATTGCCATTAATAATAATATAACTCCTGTCTTAATAGCTAAGGGACATCAAAGCAAGGAAGTTTTAACTGAGTTAACAAAACCATTAAATAATATGAAAGAATTGTTAAAATTCTTGGAGGAATAAATCTTGAAAAATTATCTTAAAAATATATTTTATCTCTATAAAAAGAATTTAAAGTACTTTTTGACTTTTACTATATCATATATCCTTTTAGCTATCCTTATGATCGTTGTTTACTATCTGATCGGTTCCTATGATATAGGATTAACTGCCTTAATAATTGGCTACTTCTTATTCTTACCATTTTTATTTGGTTTATATTCATCATGTAACGTTGCTTCTTCAGGATCAGAAATAAATTATTCTTCTTTAAATTATCTTCGAAAGAATTATTATTCCCCTAGATTTAAAGGAATATTTAATGGCCTTCTCACCTTTATCATCTTTCTATTAATCGAATTAGGATGCTTAATTGTCTTTTCATCTATCTACTCTCTCATATTCTATGATGAAATTGCTTCAATCTATCAAACTATCATCGAGCAAAATGCGATTACAAGTGAAACTATAAACAGCATCATCAATCTTCCTTACTATGTTGTTATCTTCTTATTAAGCGACATTGTAAGCGTCTCTTTCTTCCTTTATAGATTGAACCATTATGCTTTAGATTTAAACTTAGGATATATCTATCCTCTTCCATATCAAGTAACTAGAATGGTAGCTAAAAAAGTTAGAAAGCAAAGAGATCCAACAATCATAAAAGCTTCTAGATTACTTTATGTTATATATTTTGCTTTATTTATTATAGGATCCGCTCTTGGAGGAACAATTGCCTATATCTATCGCGAAGCCTTATATAATATTGCTATCTTAGAAATTATAACTATCTCTTCAGGAATCCTTCTTTCCTCCTTCTTGATTCCTATCTTAGGATTAAATAATGCATTTGATGCTGATTATTTATCATTACCATTCCTTATTGAAGTAAAGAATCAAATAATCATGAATAATAAGAATCCATCTCTTAATAATGATATGGAAATTTCTATGCATCAGCTTCTAGAACAAACTGTTAAAGGAATTGATGAGAAGATTAATTCAATCTCAGAAACTAGAGAGAAAGCTTTCTTTACTAGCATCAATGTCTCTTATGACTTAGTTATCTATGCCTTAAATGAGCTTAAAGATGATCTCTTAACTCGTTATAAATACACCTTTACTTTATTAGAGAAAGGTGAATTTGAGAATCATTTAAAAGAGATTGAAAGTCTAGAAGAAGAATATTTAAAACAAGGATTTAATGATTCAAAGATTATCGATCTATTCTCTCAATTCAAAAAAGCAGATTCATTATTAATTAACCATAATAAATAAGGCTTCTTTATTATTTTTATTAATCAAAATAAATTAATTTATTAATAATTTAAACTATCAAAATCGAGTAAAAAATCGAATAGATTTAATAGATATATTCCTTCATCAGTATAATGAGAACGAATTAAATCTTTTACAATTATGATTTTTTTAAACGAATCATCGATTCTAAGAAGCGAATTTTGTTCTTGCTCTAACTTTTCTTTTGTCGGAATAGAATAAGCCACTTGAATATAGTATCTTCTATCTATTAAATTACATACAAAATCAACTTCGGAAGCATTTAGGACGCTTTTATTGTTTTCATTTTTAGAATAATATCTAACGACTCCAACATCTACGTTGTATCCTCGTCTTTTTAATTCATTATAAACAATATTTTCCATCAAATAAGTTTCTTCGACTTGTCTAAAATTCAATCTTGCGTTTCTTAAGCCAATATCAGTGAAGTAATACTTTGAAGGAGTATTTATGTATTTTTTCCCCTTGATATCATATCTTAATGCTTTCTCAATCAAGAATGAGTCAATAAAATAGTCTAGATAGTCCTTTAATGTTTCTGATTTTATATTAATTTGCTTTACTGATTTAAACGTATCAGATAATTTTTTAGGATTAGTAAGTGAGCCTATCGATGATGATAACATGTCTAATAACTCTTCAAGCTCAGCATTATTTTTTATATTATTTCTTTCTTTAATATCTTTAATATAGGTTTCCGTAATAACATTTTTTAAATAATTTGATTTATCTTCATCAGTTTCAAAATCAAAAAGTTTAGGTAAACCTCCAAAATTCATATATTCTTTCCAGCCATCTTCCTTTGATCCTTTATAAGCAGTCATGAATTCTTTAAATGAAAGAGGATAGATGTGAATTTGGTCATCACGTCCCCGAAATTCTGTAATTATGTCTTTTGATAAAAACTTAGCATTACTTCCAGTTACATACGTATCAATGTTTTTAATATGAAGAAAACTATTAAGTACGTCTTCAAACTCACTTAACATTTGAACTTCATCAATAAGAATATAGTACATATCATCATCTATTATCTTCTTCATGACATAATCATAGAGATAATCAGGATCCCTAAAGTCTTTATTACGTCTATCATCAAGAGCGATCTTTATAATATGGTCATTATTAATTCCCGTGGATATTAAATACTTGTAAAAGAGTTCGAATAGTAAATATGATTTGCCGCAGCGTCTAATACCTGTAATTACTTTAATTAATCCATTATGCCTATGTCTAATAAGCTTGTTAAGATATAAATCTCTTTTTATTTCCATATATTAATTCCTCTTAATTGATTTTTATTATACATAATAATGAGTAAAAGCTAAAGCTTTAGAGGAAATTTTTATGGTAAACCCGAAAAATTTCCTCTAAAGCAATAAATCAACTTCAAAACAGTAATTCTATCTTAATTATTGATAGTCTAATGGTGATTTAATTAAGAAGTAAGTATACTACATTAATAACAGCTTTGGTTTCCTTACGAAATTATTAATAAAGCTATATTAATATAATAATGTTATGATCATTGTAGAGATGAGAACTCTTAGTCTTGCTCTAATGAAGAATAGCTAGATAAAATGTTTAATATTATGCATAAATAAGAGGAAGGATATAAAACCTATAAGATAGAATTGGATATTGTTTTATTTTAAATTTGCTTTATTTTAGTTAATACTTAGACATGGAGGCATTCATGGGAACCTTATTACTGATTTTGTTCATAATATATGTTATTTCAATACCAACTTTTGCTGGAGGAATAATATATGGTTGTTTATCAGGAAACGAGTTGTTAATTATTCTTCCTGTCTTTCTATTTTTGATAACTCATCTATTACTAATGTTCACATTTTCAAAATTCATTTTGAAAAGAAAAATACAATTATCTAATTATAATTTTTTTAATTTTAATAAAGATGAAAATGTTGAAATAATAGTTAAACAAGAGAACAACAAATTCATTATGACTTATAAAGATAAGCAAATTATTTTTGAAAGTGATATACCAATATTTAAAAAAGGCATGTTTATTGCATATGTAGTTAGAAATATTAGATATAAAGAAGTCTCGTGTAGATTGCCATTAGGTAAACTTTTTAAACGTAGAATTAAACTAACAACGTCAAAAACTAAAGATCTGATTTTAAATCTAGATGGGAAAAAGATTATTCTTATAAAAGATGGAATATCAATAAATAAATTTACATTCATAAATAAAGCTTTTTATTATAAATATTTGTCCATGTCTGGAAGGGTATCTTTTCACATTTCTAGAACTATATGCAAGATAAACGAAGAAATATTTCAAAAAGGAAAAATGATATTACCATGAGATACAATCTATTTATCAAGGTAAATAAAAGAAAATAACAATCTATCTTAGAAATTTAAGAAAGGAAATAAAAAACTAGAGGAAATTTTCTAAGTTTACCATAAAAATTTCCTCTAGAATAAAGATTGTTTATTTTTTACATTAATAATATTTCTTTTTAATATCTTCGATGTTCTCTTTTAACCTTTCGCTAGGTTTAGAAGATAAAGTTTGCTTTAATTCAGAATATGTTCCTTCTAAAGAGAATATTCCTTGATACAACAAAGTTTCAACATCATCTAAATTAGTCACATTAGATATGATGATATCAAGATTTAAACTATTTAATTGATCAATTAAAGAATGGTAGAGAATCTTCTCGTTTATATTAGTAGAATTAATCGAATATGGAGTGTTAGAGACAATTACTCCTTCGCACTTTTTTAATATATTTAAAGGAGGAGCAATCGGAGAAGATAGGGATAAATACATCTTACAATTATCACCCTTTTTATTTAAAAACTCTTGGAACAACGTATAATCATCATTAGATAGAGATGATAATTCTTCATTTCTAACAACGAGATTCAATGAATAAGAATCTGAAACAAGATATTTAGTTAATGATTGATTCAAAACAAAGTTAATTGGTAAAGGAATAAATACTTCCTTAGATATATCATTTTTATTAATTAAAGCTTTAGAATTAAAATCATGAGTTAATCTAATTTGAATGAGTTTAAAAAATGCATCATAGAGATTATTTCTAGCTACAGTTTTAAAGAAATATGGATGGTCAATAAATGTTTTGGTGTTAGCTTCTATTTTTAAGATATAACCTCTTATAACAATATTATGTAAATTTAAAATCGGTCGATAAGTAAAGGTGAAATCTCCTTTTTCAATAATCTCTTTAGCTTCATTATCTAAAATTTCTTGTAAGGTGGTATCATAAGTCTTCTCAGATTCAGGAACATAATAGAAGGCTTGATTGTTTTCTAACTTATTATTGATTTTATAATTAGATAAGCCGCGACATTTTGATAAAAGGACTTTATAGTTAATTGAATTTCCTTTACCAAAGGCAATTGCCATATTAAAGCAAATCGGCGCGAGATTATTAATAGTAAAATATCTTGATAAAGCATGTTCAATATGGGTAATTAAATCTCTATCAGTTTGAATATTATCAATAGAAGCGATGATAAAATCAGAATTCTTAAGTTTAACGATGAATCTATTCTTTTTAGTTTTTAATCTTTTTAAGACTAAATCTATAATTTTTCTTTCTTCAATTTTATCTAATAGCTCTTCATTATTTTTAATTAATTCTTGGTTATAGAAGGAAACTAAACAAAACATCACCGATGATGTTTCCTTTAGATTCCTTAAGATCTCTTCTAAAGAATCTTTAGTTTTAATGTAAGTATCATCATGACGATTCTTCAATAATTCAGAAGATCGATACTCTTCGATATGAATTAAATTTCTTTCTCGATTGATTTTAGATACTTGCAAAAGTAAATACATGATTTTTGCATTTCTAGTTTTACCATTATTAATATAAAGCTCTAAAGATTTACTAGTTAATAACGAAACACTTAATTGATTATAAAGCCATTGTTTAACTTGATTATCATAAGGGGCTAAAGTAGCTAAATACTCATCTAAAGTCATGATTTTAAAGATATCTTTAGTCTTAATATTCACGAGTTTAGCTGTCTTATTATATAAATCTATAGTCACTTGAGTTAAATTCTTAGTTTCATCGATTGCCTGGCTCATCTTTTGATTTCTATTTCGATAAAATAAAAAGAAAACTAACAAGATCAAAAAGAAAGCTAAAAATAAAAGGAAGACGATTAGGAAGTGAAATGGTTGAATAACTAAATCAAGATAAATGCTCATAAAAACCTCGAAAACATTTTACTACATTAAAAATTTTTTTAATAGCATTTATATTTTGATATTGTTATAATCCTAAATGCACGGAGGAATACCCAAGAGGCTGAAGGGACTAGTTTCGAAAACTAGCAGTGGATTCGCGTCCAGCGGGGGTTCAAATCCCTCTTCCTCCGCCAAGATTTAATTAATATTTTGATGCGATTTATGGACTGAAAAAACATAATCGAATAAGTGATAAGTTTTCTAATTCCTTGTGGTATCAATAGATTAATTATTTTATGGGAGATAATTATATGATAAATTCAAAACATTTCACTGATTTTGAAGCGTTAATATATGCTACATATCATGATTTAGATATAAAAGTATTAAAGAAAAATGAGAGCTATATTATTCAAGATATAAACAAAAGCAATAGCGCTTTTTTCATATTTATGGATGATGATGTACCTGAAGGATATGAAATAGAAATAATGAAGATGTCTAAACTTATAAAGATAGTTGAAGATTATCGTGACAAGGATAAAGAAACTGATTCTCACTTTGCTATAACATATTTCTATATTTGTGATTGGCCATATAATATCGATGCATTCTCTGCATTTACTAAAGAAGAATTAGACAAATTTATAGCAAAACAATCTAATATAGAACCAGATATTCTTAAACAATATGAGTTCTTAAATTGGTAATAAAAAGGTTAAATTGACGTTTAAAAATATGAGATATTTGTCTGAGAAATCAGACATTTTTAATTTTTTGCCTTTTGTTTTTAGATATCTTAACTACCCTTATATGTATTTACAGCACATTGCTATATTCATCCAGTTCTTATTTAGGATAGAAGAAAATCGATAATATTAACAATTTTTATGCCATTTATATTAGTAATATAAGTTTTATCCATAGTGAAAATCGTTTTTTCATAAAAATCATTCGTAGAATAAAAAGCGCTGATTTCTCGTTCTTGAGTTACTTTATCTTTGATAGTTTCACTGACTTGAAAATAATGAGTTTCTTCTTTATTTATACAAACAAAATCTATTTCTTTAGTATCGTTTTTACCAACATAAACTTGATATCCTCGACGTAATAATTCTAAATAGATAACGTTTTCTAATGTATGTCCATAATTTTCAAGATTGTATCCGACGATAGTGTTCTTTAATCCTGTGTCGGCAAGATAATACTTTTCAAGTGATTTTAATACTTCTTTACCCCTGACATCATATCGATTAGCTCGATAGATAATAAAGGCGTTTTCAAACATTTCAAGTATGTTAGCAATTGACGCAGGTCGTAATGAAGCATCTAGTTTAGCTTCATTAGCAACATATTTTGCTATTTTATTAGCAGAAGTAATACTTCCTACATTATTACAAATAAAAGCAAAAATACGTTTTAATAAATCGATATCTTTAAGCTTATTTCTATAAAGGGCATCTTTTAAAATAACCGTATCATAAATGCTAGATAAAAAAGACCCTATAGTTTGTTCATCTTGAGGCAAAGATAGAAGCTGAGGTAAGCCTCCATATTTAAGATAATTATTAAATAGTTCTTCTTTGCTAATGCCTGTAGAAGAATAATATTCATAATATTCTTTAAAAGATAAAGGTAGTATTTTGATTTCAACATATCTACCAGATATTAATGTTGATAGTTCTGAAGACAGTAAGTAGGCATTAGATCCTGTAACATATATATCTACATCATATTCAAGTGATAGAGAATTGACAGTTTTCTCCCATCCATTTACTTGCTGTATTTCATCAAAAAATAAATAATTCTTCTTATTTGGTAATATATTTTCTATAACTAAATCATAAAACTGTTTGTAATCACGAATATTATCATATTTCATTAATTCAAAATTTATATATTGTATTTGTTCATTTAAAACTCCATTCTCTAAGAGTTCATCTTTAAACATTTGGAGTAAGGTTGATTTTCCTGATCTTCGTAATCCTGTGATAACTTTAATGATTTTGTTGTCCTTAAACGATTTTAATCGTTGCATATATTCAGTTCGATATATCATGATGCAATCCTCCTTTATTTAAATTATAGTAAAAAAGTATAAAATATCATTAGTTTTTACGTTATAGAGTAAAAATAATAAATAGTAAAAGATTTTATACACTATGTAGTTAATAATATTGCACAAACCAAGAACATTGAGTTAATTTAGGATTAAAGCAATAAAAATTATGACGCTTTTTTAAATGAATTTATATTGCATAGAAAATTAACTTGATATTATTTAGATAATATTCCAAATTATGAATAAATATTTTTTCATAACGATGCTACTGTTACTTTAACGATTACTGCAATAGCAATATTAGGCGCTCTTGCAGGGATTTTAATTTTTAAAGCTAACTACAGTATGAAACTTAATTATTTTAGATTGTTTGAGTGTAAACAAATTTACTATTGGTAAATGATTATTGTTTCGGATAAAAGGATAAATATTCTCAAATAAATCCTATAAATGTATTAAAATGGTATTGACATACCAAATTAATGGTATATTATATTGTTATCGTTAAATATAGGAGGTATTCAGGTGATTAATACGAAGTTTTGGGAATTGGCAAGTCTCGAAAAAGGGTTAAATTTAGACTCTAGCGAATCGTTATACAATATATTTAGAACATTAAAAATTAATGAAGATTTGAAAGGAAAAACGGCAAACAATCCATATGAAACTCTTGAATCGTTAAAAAAAATAGATGCGCCTTATATTAAAGGTGACGAAAATCTTTTCTATGAGATTTATAGAAGATTAAATGAAATGTCCAACAGAACGCTTGTAGAGTATCTATACTTTGTTTTATCGCAAGAACGTAAAAATGTTATGGTTCCTGAATATTTGTTTCCGCTTATGTTCAAACACGTAAGTTGCGCAAAAACAGTGTTCGTCAATGATTGCGATAAGTATGGCGTTAAACTTTACGATCTAATTTGTGAAAATACAAATACAACATTTTATCTTACCGTAAAAAACAATGTTCTATCCAAGCTGTTGCCTATATTGTATAAAAGCAAAAACATTGAATTCATAAGTCCTGAAATTTATACTGATACTTTTACGCTTAAAAAATTCGACTTGATTGTTTCTTTTCCAATTATGGGTGGAAGAGAGCTTAATAGTTCTAGTGATTTCATTAGCAGAGAATTGAGTTTTATTGCCGCACAAAATCTTTTGTACCATTTGACCACGTCTGGGAAACTTGTCATTTTGCTTCCTGCCAAGATTGGTTTCGGCAGTGGTGACGCAGAGATCTTAAGACATTATATATCAGAAAATTATAAGGTTGAGGAAATATCCTCACTTCCTTCTCGAGTATTTTATCCATACATGTCGATAAACACTTACCTTTTGACTATTTCAACTGGGACAACCGAAAATATATGCGTAAAAAAATATGATTTAAATGATAAGAATCTAGTAGAAAAAGACACTAGACTTATCTTCTCTGATGAACTAGAAGAATTGAATGCTTGGAACGTGGATATATTATTTTCTGCTACTGATGAAACTATATTAGCTTACAAGAATTCACCAGTAAAGAAGGCCCCTTTGAGTGAGGTAGCAGAAGTATTTAGAGGCAAGGCAATAACAGAAAAAGTAGACGGTGGTAACGTTTCGGTTATTAACATTTCAAACATAAGTAATATCGGTATAGATTACGGTAACCTCGAAACTATAAATGAGGAAGAAAGAAAAGTTGCGAGGTATCTTCTTCAAGATGGTGATGTTTTAATAACGACAAAAGGTTTTTCCATAAAGGTTGCTGTTTTTGAAAAACAACCAAAAATGTGCGTAGCCTCTTCTAATCTTTGTGTAATAAGAACTCAATCAAAGCTACTTAATGGAACTTATCTTAAATTATTCTTGGAGTCAGACGTAGGGATAAAGTTGCTAAAGAGCCTTCAAAGAGGGACAGCAATTATAAACATAAATTATCAAGATATTAATCAACTAGAGGTTCCTATTCCACCATTAGACGATCAAATGGAAGTGGTCTATGAATATAGGCAAGGCTTGGATTTATATGTAAAAACTATCAATGCTGCTGAAAGTGCATGGAAAGCTATAAAAGCAGATGTACAAAAAAAATTATTTTAAGGAGACTTACAATGCTAGGTGTAATTATTGGTGATATTGTTGGCTCAAGATTTGAGTGGAACAATACCAAAAGCAAAGAATTTGAATTTTTTAATTATAAATGTGAGTTTACCGATGATTCTGTGATGTCGCTCGCTATTGCCAAGGCGATTCTGGATTCCAAAGAAGATTACAGCAATTTGGGTGAACTCGCAGTCAAATACATGCAGGAAGTCGGAAGACACTATCCTCACTGCGGCTATGGTGGATATTTCTCTAAGTGGATGATGTCGGACAATCCGAAGCCATATAACAGTTTCGGCAACGGAGCCGCAATGAGAGTAAGTTCTGTCGGTTTTGCTGCAAACAGCATGGAAGAGGCAATCAGCCTATCTCGAAAAGTCACAGAGGTCACGCATAATCATCCAGAGGGAATAAAAGGTGCAGAGGCTACTGCAGTTGCGATATATTTGGCAAAAACAGGTTCAAATATTCTCGAAATACGGGACTATATTAACAAGCACTATTACCAGATGAACTTCAGACTAGATGACATTAGGGAAAGCTATAAGTTTAACGAAACTTGTCAAGATACTGTTCCTCAAGCGATAGAAGCCTTCCTTGAATCAAAGAATTTCGAAGATGCCATTAGAAACGCAATCTCTATTGGTGGCGATTCTGATACTCTTGCTGCGATAACGGGAGGAATTGCTGAGGCTTACTACGGCATTCCAACGGATATAAGGAAACATGCATTGACTTTCCTTGACGAAAGACTGCTTACCATTCTTTTAGAATTTGAAAACGAATATGGAGTCTTGATGGAAAAAGGGACTCAAAAAGTAAAAACAAAAAAGAGAAAAATTAAAAAAGGAGAGCGATCTGCAATGATAGAAGAAGCTGTTGACAAAGCTGATAGCGATTTGCAAGAAACAGAAGTTGATTCAGAAGAAACGACAAGTAAAAAGCTATTTAATCACCTTTTTGAAGCATGCAATATCTTAAGAGGGCCAATCAATCAGGATGAGTATAAATCCTATGTAACGCCTATATTGTTTTTCAAAAGAATATCTGATGTTTACGACGAAGAAACCGAAGCTGCAATAAGAGAATATGGCGAAGAGGCGGCCAACTTTGATGAACAACACTCGTTTGTTATTCCTGACGGATGCCATTGGAACGATGTGAGAAACACAAGCGTAAATGTTGGAATGGCTATCGTTAATGCAATGAGCGGAATCGAAAGGGCTAACCCTGATACTTTGAGTGGCGTGTTCAGCTCCTTTGATGACGCAACTTGGACGGATAAAACGAAATTAGATGATGAAAGGCTCAAAAACCTCGTTGAGCATATGTCAAAAATCAAAGTTGGAAACAACAATTATTCCAACGATGTAATGGGCGATGCCTATGAATTCCTAATCAAGAAATTTGCAGACTTGTCAAAGAAGAATGCAGGCGAGTTTTATACCCCAAGAACAATAGTCAAATTACTAGTCAAATTACTAGATCCGAAGCCAGGAGATGAAGTTTACGATCCTGCCTGTGGAACGGGTGGTATGCTAATAGAAGCTATTCATCACATAAACAATGATAGATTGACTTATGGACGAATTTATGGCCAAGAAAAGAATCTATCGACTTCTGCTATTGCGAGAATGAATCTTTTCTTACATGGCGCAAAGGATTTTAAGATTGTTCAGGGAGACACACTTAGAGATCCAAAATTCTTACGAGCAGGTAAGGTTCAGCAATTTGACTGCGTTATAGCGAATCCGCCGTTTTCATTAGATAATTGGGGCTCTACTCAGTTTGCAAGTGATCCTTACGGAAGAAACATATGGGGATGTCCTACTGATTCCAATGGTGATTTTGCTTGGCTTCAACACATGGTTTCTTCTATGAAGAAAGATACAGGCAGATGTGCAGTTGTCTTGCCGCAAGGAGTTTTATTTAGATGCGGAAAAGAAGCTGACATGAGAAGACAACTTATAGAATCTGATAAGTTGGAATGCGTCATTACATTAGTTAGTGGTGTCTTTTATTCGACAGGAGTTTCAGCTTGCATTCTTTTACTGAACAACCACAAAGAAGCAGCTCATAAAGGCAAAATTTGCTTGGTAGATGGTTCGAAGTTTTATACTCCTAAAAGAGCACAGGTGTTGATGACTGAAGAAGATATAGACAAAGTTTTCAAAATTTATCAAAGTTATAGTGACGAAGTCGAGGTTTCTAAGGTAATCACAATAGAAGATGCTAAAAAGAATGGCTATACATTAGCTTTGAACAATTACATAGAAAAAAAGAAAACGGAGTCAGCTACTCCCGAGGAAATAAGGCGTCAATATTTTGATGCTTTCAGCAAGACGATTGAAGCCGAAAACAAAATGAGAAAATTGTTATTGGAAGGAGGATATATAAAAAATGAGCAATAATATACCACTTGAAGAATTAGAAAGCTATTTGTGGGGTTCTGCACAATTATTAAGAACAAACATTGATGCTGGTGCCTATAAGCAATATATCTTCCCTTTGTTATTCTTTAAAAGGATCTGCGATGTTTATGATGAAGAAACTCAAAAAGCGTTTGAAAAATATGGTGATGATTATAAAGAGTTCTCTGATGATGAATTACATACATTCATTGTTCCAACTGGATATCATTGGAACGACGTTAGAGAAACTGCAAGTAATGTTGGACTTGCGATAGTCACTGCTTTTAGAAAAATTGAAAAAGCAAATGGCAACAAACTAACTGGAGTATTCGGAGATGCTGCTTGGACAAATAAAAACAGGTTACCAGATAGACTTTTGAAGGATATTCTTGAACATTTTAGTACAAAGACGCTGTCAATTGAGAATTGTCCAGAAGACGAGCTTGGGCAAGGTTATGAATACTTAATAAAGAAATTTGCAGACGATAGTGGGCATACAGCACAAGAGTTCTATACAAATAGAACTGTAGTTCATTTAATGACTGAGTTACTGCAACCAAAATCAGGTGAAAGCATTTATGATCCGACATGTGGTAGTGCAGGAATGCTTATTTCGTGTATCGCATATCTAAAAAACAAAGGTGCTGAATGGCGAAATGTTTCTGCATATGGGCAAGAAATAAACTCTCTTACTTCTGCTATAGGCAAAATGAATCTGTTTTTGCACGGAATTAAGGACTTCAATATTGTAAATGATGACACGCTCAAGAATCCTGCATTCATTGAATTTGGACAGCTAAAACAATTCGATATAGTTCTTGCAAATCCTCCTTATTCAATATCTCAGTGGGATAGAACAGCATTTGAACATGATAAATATGGTCGTAACTTCTTAGGTGTTCCACCACAAGGAAGGGCTGATTATGCGTTTATACAGCATATCTTAAAAAGCCTTAAAAAGGATACTGGTAGATGCGCGATATTGTTGCCTCATGGAGTACTATTCAGAAACGAAGAAGAAAAGGTAAGAGCTGAATTAGTTAAGAGCGATTTGCTAGAATGCATTATCGGTTTAGGACCTAACTTGTTCTACAATGCACCAATGGAAGCTTGCATAATGATCTGTAGAACTCCGACACAAAAAGCAAAAAGACGTGGACAAGTTTTGTTTATAAATGCTGTAAATGAAATCACTCGAAAAAACGCTCAAAGTTATCTTGAGGATAAACATATAGATAAGATTGCGTCAGCATACAAAGAATACAAAGAAATCGAAGGTTTCTCAAAAATTGCAACAATCGATGATATTGCACGAAATAACTATTCGTTGAGTATTCCTTTATATGTAAGAACAAATGACATAGAAACTCAAAAAGAAGATATCTCATTGGAAGAACAATTTAATCAATGGGATTCTTCATCTACAAGAATGAGAAAGAATTACGAATTATTGAATGATTTGATTGCAAAGGAGGCCAAGAAATGAGCAGAGTAAAGCTGAGTGATGTTGCTAGAGAGCACAAAGAAACCGTAAAAGGTGATAAGTCTAATTATCCTATTGTCGGCCTTGAGCATTTGATTCCTGAAAATATCAGATTAACTCAATGGGATTTAAATAAAGAAAATACATTCACCAAGATCTTTAGAAAAGGATGTGTTTTGTTTGGCAGGAGAAGAGCTTATCTCAAAAAAGCAGTATATGCTGATTTTGATGGAATTTGTTCTGGCGATATAACTGTAATCGAAGCAATACCAGAAAAAATACTTCCTGAATTACTTCCGTTCGTTATTCAAAACGATGATTTGTTTGATTATGCTGTAGGCAAATCTGCTGGTTCTCTATCACCAAGAGTCAAATGGGAGCATTTGAAGAATTACGAGTTTGAACTTCCTGATATAGAAAGACAACTTGAATTAGCCAAAATGCTATGGTCGATTGTAGAAACAAAGGAGTCATACGAGAGATTAATGGCAGCAACCGATGAGTTGGTGAAATCTCAATTTATCGAGC
>CALVJO010000010.1 GCA_944332225.1 uncultured Bacilli bacterium
GATTGATCGATTTAGGAGCATGGAGGCAATAAAAATATATTTTTATTATTGAAGTTAATCTTTTTGTTTGTTATTATAACTTAGCTTTCTTTAAATCGATTGGAGATTTAAGGCGGAAGGAGTTAAAACATGAAACAAGGAATTCACCCAAATTATCACCAATGTAAAGTTACCTGCGTCACCTGCGGGAATACTTTCATGACTGGTTCAGTAATGAAGGAAATCCGGGTTGATACATGTGCAAATTGCCATCCATTCTATACCGGTAAACAAAGATTTACTCAAGCAGATGGACGTATCGATCGGTTCAACAAAAAATACGGAATCAAACAATAATTATCTAGCCCGTCGCTTGACGGGCTTTATTTTTAGGAGGTTTCTATGCAAAAGAAATTTTATATTACTACCCCAATTTATTATCCTTCGGCAAAACTTCATATAGGTCATGCCTACTGCACGACTATGGCCGATGTCATCGCGCGTTATCATCGTGAGAAAGGCGACGACACTTATTTTTTAACTGGAACCGATGAACACGGCGAGAAAATTCAAAAAAATGCGGAGAAACAAAATAAATCGCCTAAGCAGTTTGTCGATGAGATAGTTGAAAATATTCAAAAGCTATGGAAGACCCTTAGAATATCTAATGATGATTACATTAGAACTACTGACTTAAGACATGAAAAAGTAGTTCAACAAGTATTCTCAATGATGTTAGAAAAAGGTGATATCTATTTAGGAGAATATAAAGGATGGTACTGCACGCCTTGTGAATCATTCTGGACTGATACTCAGGTTCAATGTGAAGATCATCTCTGCCCTGACTGCGGACGTCCTTGCCATCAGGATAAGGAAGAAGCTTACTTCTTTAAGATGAGTAAATACTCTTCTAGATTATTAGATTTCTATAATACTCATCCTGATTTTATCTATCCTGAATCACGTAAAAATGAGATGATAAAGAATTTCTTAGAACCAGGTTTAGAAGATTTATGTGTTTCAAGAACTTCCTTTACTTGGGGAATCCCGGTTAAAGAGAATCCAAAACATGTAGTTTATGTTTGGCTTGATGCTTTATTAAACTATATCTCTGCGTTAGGATATCTTTCTGATGACGATTCTTTATTTAAGAAATTTTGGTCTGATGATACTTATATTCTTCATTTAGTCGGTAATGATATCACAAGATTCCATGTAATCTATTGGCCTATCTTCTTAATGAGTTTAGGATTAAGAATTCCTGATAAGGTATTTGTTCATGGCTTATTGATGATGAAAGATGAGAAGATGTCTAAATCTAAAGGTAATGTTGTTGACCCATATCCTTTGATTGAAAGATATGGATTAGACGCTGTTAGATACTATTTAGTTAGAGAGACTCACTTTGGAAGCGATGGATCCTTCACGCCTATTCAATTCATTGAAAGAATCAATGTTGATTTAGCTAATGATTTCGGAAATTTATTAAATCGAACCGGAGGAATGATTAATAAATATTTTGATGGGGTGATTCCTGAATATAAAGGTTGCCTTAATTCTCTAGATTTAGAATTAGAATCAGTTGGTAAATTATCAATTAAAAAATATTTTGAACATTTTGATAAATTAGAAGTTACCGAAGCTATTGAATCAGTCTTTGAATATATTTCTAAAGCTAATAAATATATTGAAGAATCTAAACCTTGGGCTTTGGCTAAAGATGAAACTAAACATGAAGAATTAGCTTCTTGTATGAATCATTTAGCTACTGTATTAAGACAAGCAGCAATAATGCTTAAAGTGGTGTTATTAGATTCTTCTGAAAAGCTATTTGAACAATTAAATATATCTAAAGATAAACAAGGATTTGATACTTTAAATAACTTTGAATTAATCGGAGGAGAAAAATTAAATCCTTTAGTTCCGTTATTCCCAAGATTAAAAGTTGATGAAGAATTAGCTTATATTAAATCGATAATGGAAAATAAATAATAATTTAAAATAGGGCTGTTTAATGATAGACAGCCCTTTTGTTTGCAAAAGAAAAGGCAGGAATAAATCCTGCCTAGAAAGTGTTAATTAGCTTGAGAATCTTCTTTTTTGATGTTGCGACGATAGAATTCATAAGCGAAGAATCCTAAGGCTCCAAGAGCTGCCGCGCCGAAGATTGAATCAAGAGTAATTAAGGTAGTTTGCCACCAGGTTAATTGATATTGCATTCTAGTAGTTGTAGATACTCCGTTCATACCAGCAGAGTGGCATACTGTATAAAGAATTCTCTTGGCAGATTCTCTCATTTTCCAAGCTAATTCTCCATATCCTTCTCTATAAGGTTCAAATTGATTAGCTGAAGTGATGGAACCATCAACTAAATCGTTTCCACAGAATACCCCAGTAGGCATAGAGAGTAATCCTAGATAGAAAGTTAAAGATCCATATGATCCTAATTGATACATATCGGTTACTACGAATCCATTAAATCCAGCTTCGTTTCTTAACCAATCAGTTAAGAGGTTAGATTTAGCTCCAGAAACTCTGGTACCAACTCTGTTATAAGATGACATCATAGCATGAGGATCACCGACTTCGATTGTGATATCGAAGGCATCAAGATAAAGTTCTCTAAATGATTGTTCATTTAACCAAGTAGATAATCCATATCTATTAGTTTCTTGGTCATTTAAGACGAAGTGCTTAATGTAGCAATAAATTCCGTTTTCTTGGATTGCTTTAATTTGTCTTCCAGCAGTGTATCCTGAGAGGAAGCTATCTTCTGAATAATATTCATTATTTCTAGAAGAATATTGAGATCTATGTAAGTTCACTGCAGGTCCATATAATCCAGCATATCCGCAGTGGAGAGCGTTCTCGCCATATAATTCGCCGACTTCATCAACTAAAGCAGGATTGAATGTTGAGGCTAGAACAGCTGTTGAAGGATAAGTTGAGGTTAAAGTTCCGTCAGTATAAGGTTGAGTTGGGCCTAAAGGACCATTGTGATCTACAGTTGCAGGTTTATTTACACTTGGAAGTGCAGCAGTCATTCTCATACCTTCAGAAAGTAGAGCTACGGTATCATCCCAAGTTAATTGATCCATGAATTCATCCCAAAGAGGATCGTCATATGAAATTTCGTTTCCGTTTGTGTCTTGCATCATTGCAGCTAATGATATACCTGCGTTTACTCCATATGTAGGATACTCAACATCATCTTGCTCTAACATAGAACCATCCCATCCAGCGCGGAAATCAGCTAATAAGTCAGCGGTCATTGTAATTTTTGTGTAGTTAGTATTGTTGTCTAATGGATCTAAAACAACTGTACCATTCCAGTCTGATCTAGTGATATATTCCACTGGAGAAGTATTTTTAGTATGTTCGTTTTTGTTTAAATCTGAATCATCAAACAAATTATGAATTTTTTGACCAGTTCTAGAGGTTGAATAAGTTTCAGTATCAACAGTATCGACAGTTTCGATAACTTTAGCTAAGGAAGCATCTCCTGCAGCGTCCATTCTATTATTTGTGTTTGAAGGAGAGTATCCTTTAGCTGCTAAGATATTGTTAGTAGCATCATGGGCTCCGTTTCCAACAGCAAGATAATAATCACCAGGAGTTAAGACATAAGTCTCATTAGTCTCGGCATCATATGAAGCAAATTGTCTTCTATCAACAGTTATAGTAACAGTTTCACTGTCATTAGGTTCGATTACATCGGTTGTTTTGTTGTATCCCACTAATTCAACCGCTGAAGCTTCGATTTTATTAGTTCTATTATATTCTCCATATGGTTTTTGGAGATAAACTTGAACTGCTTCTTTTCCAGGAACATCTCCGTCATTAGTGACGGTGACTGATACGGTATAGGAATCAGTGTTTCTATTGTAAGTAGTAGTCAAATTAGAATAGGAGAATTCGGTATATGATTCACCGTAACCAAACGGAACAGCCACTGTATTAGCATAATTATAATTTCCAGTGTTCGCAGTGTTCATAACATAATCTTCATATCTAGTTTCAGTATATCTATACCCTAAATATATGCCTTCTTGATAGACAACGTAATGTTGCTCATATCCTCCTTGACCATCTGTAGGAGTGTGTAACTCAAGATTATCTGGATTTAAGAATTCATAACCTAGTTGATTCGTTAATGTTGGGTTTTCTGAATTGTGAACCCATAATGTATCATTGCTTTTTCCTGATGGATTAACATTGCCAACTAATAAATCACCGACTCCGTTGAATCCTGTGGTGCCTACAGCTTGAACTTGTAAGCAAGCATCAACTCCATATTGTTCATCATCTAAGAAATCTAAATCGACAGTAGCAGTTCCATTTAATAAAACGATAATCTTTTTAATGGTTCCTAAATCTTTTAATGCTTTAAGTCCTCTTAATGTTTCTCTTTCATCGTTAGAGAGCGTTAAAGCATCACCATTTGGAGTATCGGTTGCTCCTGAATGATTCATATCTTTATTTCCTTCGCCAGAGACTCTAGTGACATTAAATATTGCAGCATCTCCGTATTGAGCTAAGGTATTTCCGTAAGCAGCATTAGCGGTTTCCCAAGGCACTTCATTAATTGCAGCAATTAATGGACCAGGAGCCATCATACCATTTCTAACAGGAGTGTACTCGTCAGAAACAGATGCATAGTAATCCCAAGCAGCTTGGTTAACTTTTAATCCAGCATGTTCTAAACCTTGCTTTAGATTAACTTCTCTACCAGTTAATGATGTAGCAGAGACAGATCCAGTTGAAGTGACAACTGAATTGTAAGAACCGATTCCTACTAATGTTACGTTATCTCCTTTAGATAATGGTAAGGCGTTGTTTTCGTTTTTGATTAAGACAGCACCTTCTTCGACGATTCTTTCGATTGCATCGTCAGTGTCTGCAACTAGATCAGCGATGCTATCGTAATCAGTTTTGTAGTAAGTTGTGTCGGCAGTTCCATCTCCGGTTTCTACTTGAACATAGTTTGTCAAATGGAGATAGGAGTTAATTGCGTTAGTGTTTTGATAACAAATGGAGGCTGCTAAGAGGGAAACGCCTGCGAGCGATCCAAAGGCTACCAGTAAAGCCTTGCTTAAAGTGTATTTTTTACTCATTATTCACTCTCCTTTGATTCTATTGCTTGTTTGTCTTTTTTAGCCCATGGAACAAATATGCTTGCTACGCTTAAGGCGTAAGTTAAGACATAGAATACCACGGACATGATCCAGTCAGCATTGAAGCTTTCAATATCGATACCGGTAATAACGATAGCGACATAGTTATAACTTACGTAAATAAAGAATCCAATTGCTAATGCGCTTAAGATTGTGCTAACAGCAGGAGCAAAGGCTTCCTTTTTGAAAGCAACTAAAGCAACATCAGCGAGAATCAAGACTAGGAGACACACAAAGGAGCCCCAAGACTGATATCCTTGGCTCAATCCTACCCCAAATAATATTAGGCATACGATTGAAGTTACAATAGCAGCAAAGGTTACGTAAAAACCGATGCCGCAAGTTTTTAAGAAATCAGTAACTTTTTTCATTTTCCCTCCTAAAAAGTTCTTCTCAACTGTTTGTCATCTTGTTAAAGAAACAAGCAAATCTTTAGTTAAGAATTCAAACAAGTGAGTTAATATTATTATATGTAAGCGATTACATTTACACGGGAGTTTTGCAGTTAGAGTCTTGACATTATAACAAAATACAATATCAATCTATTAAATATTTAATCTTCTTCTACTATGTAGAAGTTTTTTTAATTTCGCTTAGAAATATTTTTAAAAGTTTTTCAATTTCTCTTTTATTTTGTAGTAATATGTAGTATCATTTTAAATGTAATTTAATGGAGATTTTGTTTATGAAATTAATGACAAGCAAGAGCAAAAATAAGACCTTCTACTATGTAACTGAGAGCTTTAGAAAAGGAGATAAAGTATCTTCTAGGATTGTTTTAAAAATAGGTGAACATAATGAACTATTATCTCAAGGTATAGATAATCCAAAAGCATATGCGTTAAATGAGGTTAAGAAGTTAAACGAAGAAATTAAAGAGAATAAATTAACAGTTTCAGAGAACATTGATTTCTCTGAAACATTAGATAGAACAGTTATCAATGATATAAGCAAAGAACTAACTAAGAACATTGGTTATATCTATCTTGATAACTTAATGGATTCTTTAGATATTGATAAGTTTGCTAAATCAATTACGACTAAAGCAAGATTTGACATTTCAACTATTCTTCGTTATCTATCTTTTGATAGGGTTATTAATCCTCGTTCTAAACTTAAATCATATGAAGGAAGACATGAATATTATGGCAATTTTGATTTCAGCCTTCCTGATGTTTATAGGTGTTTGACGTTAATTGGAGATAATGATAAATCATTACAAAAGCATTTATTTGAAGGAACTAAAAAAATTATCGATATCAATGATAAGGTTCTTTATTATGACTGTACAAATTTTTATTTTGAAACCGAACAAGCTGATGAAGATGTTTTAGACGATGAAGGAGAGATTCTTCGTTGGGGTTTAAGAAAATATGGTTTAAGCAAAGAACATAGACCTAATCCAATTGTTCAAATGGGATTATTTACTGATGCCAATGGCGTGCCTATTTCCTATGAACTTTATCATGGAAACAACAACGAGCAAAATACAGTTATCCCCTTAGAAGATAGAATGATAAAAGATTATGGAACATCACAGTTTATTTATTGTTCAGATGCTGGTTTAGGTAGTCTAGACAATCGTTTTTTCAATGTTTTAGGTAATAGAAACTATATAGTTACTCATTCTTTAAAGAATACAGCTAAAGAAGAAGTTGATTTAATGATGAAAGATTCAAACTGGAAAATTTTATCATTTAATTCAAAAGACGAATTAAAAGACAAAAATGTATCTATTGAAAAATTTAAAAATGTCTGGAGCAAGAAAGTTAAGGGAGAAAAATTAACTCCAAAAGAAATTTTATTAACTAATTACGATATGGTTTATAAAGTCTTTCCGTTAAAGAGAAAAATACCTGCGAATTTCTTAAAAAAACAAAATATTAAATTATTAAAAGATATTGAATTAGAAGAAACTATCTATATTACCTTCTCAATATCAAACTATTTTTATCAAAGTGATATCTTCAATCAGCAGCTTGCAAGAGCAGGTGACATTGTTGAAAAGAATAAACCTATTGGAAGAAAAGGACCTAATGATCCAGGAAGATTAGTTAAGAATCAAGCCTATACTAGTGAAGGCGAGGTAGCGACAGAAAGCATTAATTTTATTGATGAAAAGAAGGTCGAAAAAGAAAAAAGATTTCATGGCTTTTATGCTTTAGCAACTAGCCTAGATTATCCTGTTGAAGACCTTTTAAGAATTAATGCTTCACGTTGGAAAATAGAACAATCCTTTAGAATCTTAAAGACAGATTTTGAAGCAAGACCAGCTTTTGTTTACACAGAGTCTAACCTAAGAGGACATTTTGCCATCTGTTATATAGCATTATTGCTTTATAGAATTATAGAAGAATTATTTAAGAAAACAGGTAAGCATTTTACAACAAGGCAGATTTTAACAACTCTTAGAAACATGAAGGTTTTGGAAGCATATGAAAAAAAGGCTTTTATCTCTGCTTATACAAGTTCAACTGTTTTAGATGCATTAGAGGAAACATTTAAATGTGGGTTTGACAAGAAAAAACTTAAGCCTTCCTACTTAGAAAGATTAGTAAAAAAGAACTAAAAAAGTAAAAATTTTACCACGTATTACTACATTTAATATGTGTTAACTGAAAAACTCGAGATTATATGTAAGCGATTACATTTACACAATAATTAATTAAATAATTATTCGCGAAATGCGTATAAAACATTAACACATTCACGCTTTCTTTGGAAAAACATTTTTGCAAAAGTGAATTTTTTACACTAAGCATCAATTTTGGATAGACAAGTGCCAAGAATTGTATCGTTTAGCAGTTGAAAGGGGTTTCAAAAATCGTTGAATAAAATTCAATATGCTTTATAATCATTATCGATATTAACCATGTTTAAAATTTGTATTGTAGAAGATGATTTAAAAACAGCGAATACTCTCAAAGAGATCGTTTCTAATGCTTTCTTAGAAAGAGGTTTTGAAACGGATATTGACAATTTTTATAATGCTGAAGATTTATTAGCTTTAAATAATATTGATTACGATATTATCTTTATGGATATCGAACTTCCTAAAATGAATGGGATGGAAGCAACTAAGTGCTTAAGAGACAATGGAAACGAATCTTTAGTTATTTTTGTTACTAATTTAGCTCAATTCGCGGTTAATGGATATTCTGTAAACGCCTTCGATTTCATTGTAAAACCATTAAATGCCTTTGAGTTTAAATTAAAAATTGATCGAATTATTAAAGCGTTAAATTTAAACAAAGATATTAAATTGGTGGTTAATGCTTCTAGGAATCAATACGTTATTAATTCTAAGGATATTTTGTACGTTGAGGTTGATAAGCATAATATCACCTATCACACCTTGCAAGGTAATGTTAAGTCAGTAGATTCAATGAAAAATGTAATTAGTAAATTGAACTCTGATTCATTTGCCTTATGCAATCAATGTTATTATGTAAACTTACGTTATGTTAAATGCGTTTTGAATGATATTGTGGTAGTTAGGAATGAGAAGTTATTAATTTCTAAACCAAAGCGAAAAGAATTCATCGAAAAGCTTAATAAATATTTAAGAAACGGTATTAAGAATTCTCTATGACTTATTTGTTTTACTATAAAATTTTATTTGCGATTGAACTGATAATTGGAGAATCTTTATTTTGCGTTAGATTAAAGAAAAAACCAAAATTTATTTTAAGAATTATCTTATCTTTAGGCATATATTTCTTATTATCTATTTTCTTCCCAATTCCTGAAGAATTCGGTTACACACCTTTATACACAAGTTTAATGTTTTTTTGCTTGGCCTGTTTCAGCGCATTATATTTATTTATGTGCTATGAAATAACTGTGGTATTTTCCTTTTTTACCATTCTTACCGCATATACTTTCCAACATTTTGGCTATGTTCTTTACACTTTTATAATCTCATTATTTTCATCATTATTGGATGGAATAAATATGTATGGATCATCGATTCTTGATTTCTCCGAAGCATCAATTAATTCAATTATAGTTTTATTAATTTATGTTGATTGCTTAGTCTTAGCTTTCGCCGCGGAGTACTTTATCTTTTTTAAAAAAATTAAAACTATTCAAACGATACAATTAAAATTTAATAAGGTTATAATTTTCACATTATTTTTCATAATTGTTGATGTTATTCTTAATGCCTTAATTACTTATATTAACGATCAAGAAACTCTCTTGAAGGTGACATATGTCTACAATATGATTTCTTGCTTACTATTAGTTTATATCGAGCATAACGTAATTGATAATTTAGATATAACTAGAGAAAACGAAATAATTAATGAAGCTTTACTTTTAGCTGAGAAACAATACCGAGTTAATAAAGAGACAATTGAATTAATTAATATTAAATGTCATGACATGAAATATCAAATTAATGAATTAGTTGAAAAACATAATATCAGCAGCGATTCAATAAAAGAAATCAATGATTTAATCAAGGTGTATGATTCTAATATTGTTACCTCTAATGAGGTTTTAAATATCATTTTGAGTGAGAAATCGCTATCCTGTTCGGCATCGAAAATTCGGTTGACTCCAATGATAGATGCTTCAAATTTAGATATTATGCAAAAAGGAGATATCTATTCTTTATTTGGAAACATATTAGATAATTCAATAAACGCCTGTAAGGAATTGGATGATTTAGATAAAAGATGCATCTCTTTAAACGTTTACAACATTAATGATTTTATAGTCATATCAGAACAAAATTATTTTAAAGGAACTTTAAACTTTGATTCAGGACTGCCAATTTCATCTAAAGACTATCGTTATCATGGCTTTGGAATGAAAAGCATTAAGATGATAGTTAACAAATATCATGGGTCATTATATATTGATACGTCTAACAATATTTTTTCTTTAACGATAATAATTCCAAAACATTAAAATTTTCAAAATATGCTTTGAACTAGTTAAAATGTGCGTCCTATCTTTTCTTTTTGTAGGCTTTTTATATAGTGAAAATATAAACAAGAAACGGAGGATGTAAATGAAAAGGATTTACAATTTTTTCTCTAAAAAATTCATTTTTGGATTTTTGATTATAATGATTTTTTATCTTACCGTTGGTTTCATCGCAGCTTACATAATCTTAAGCGCGATTGCAAACCAAACCCATAGCACGATATCTATTTTTGAAAATTGGTGGCAATTATTAATTTTCATTTTAGATATTATTTGTGTTTTGCTTTTAGGATTAAGCATTTTTTCAATGATTAAGACTCGGAAAAAGGAGGAAGACGTTTATGAAGAAGCCAAAGATTAATTTTTTTAGTAAAACGGTATATGGTTTATCGACCATCTTCTTTGGAATTTTATTCACAATCTTTTTGATAGGTTCTAATGTAGCTCCTTTAAGTAGCAACTTTATTAATGAATTCTTTAATATTAATCCTTGGCAGCCTATTGATACAGGTGAAGGAGTTCCATTTAATTATTATAAAAGTGACTTTGTAAATGAAGATGGCTCATTAAATCACGAGAAAATGAGAGCTAATTCAGAACAAGTAGCTTTAGAAGTTGCAACCGAAGGAAGCGTTCTATTAAAGAATGAAGATAACGCTTTACCATTAAAGCAAGGATCGAAAGTATCATTCTTAGGCATTTCATCTAATAATTATTTAATGTCAGCAGCTGGCAGCGGACACCTTTCAGTCTCAACTTCAATTGACTTAGATAAAGCTTGTCAAGATGTAGGAATCACCATCAACCCTAATCTTAAAAACGCCTATAAAATGCTTTCATCAAAGTATGGTAATTATTTAGGACAGCATGGTGAAACTTTACAAGGAACCGCGATGGATGATTATTGCTATATCGAATATGGCATCAACGAGGTCCCTTACAGCGAGATTGATTCAACTACAGTTGGTAATGTCACAAACACAATCCCTGATTACGGTGATTTTGCATTTTTAATCATTTCCCGTAACTGCGGAGAAGATGGTGACACAAACTATTACACAAGCGAATGTATTGAGAATAACTATCTTGATTTAGCTTATGAAGAAATAGAAATATTAAATCAATTAGAATCATTAAAAGCTGATGGGAAAATTAAAAATATAGGTTTAATTATTAATTCAGCTCAACCAATGCAGATGAAACATATTTTAGAACACGATATCGATTCTATTCTTTGGACTGGTATCGGAGGAAACATGTCTTATCAGCAAATAGCTCAACTGATATCTGGTAAATCAAATCCTTCTGGTAGATTGATTGACACATATCTTTATGATAATTATGCCTCACCTTCAATGGTTAACTTTGGTGATTTTGAATTTGATAATAAGGATGGATTACCTGCAACAACGACTTATTCTCACAGCGAAAAATATCTAGTTTATAGCGAGAATATCTATGTTGGATATCGTTATTTTGAAACTAGATACGAAGATTTAGTTCTAAATCAAGGTAACGCAGATAGCGATAAAGGAGTAGTTTCTAGCCTTGATGAATGGAATTATAGTGAAGAGGTTGCCTATCCTTTCGGATACGGCTTATCTTATACAGAATTCGAACATTCTGGATTCACTGTTAATAAGACATTAACTGGTTATGAAGTTAAGGTTAATGTTGAAAATGTCGGTTCTGTTCCAGGAAAAGATGTCGTACAGATTTACCTTCAAAAACCTTATACAGAATATGATAAAGAAAACAATATTGAAAAAGCCTCTGTTGAATTAGTCGGATTTGGTAAAACTAGCTTGTTAGATCCTGATGAAAGCGAAGTGGTTACTATCAATATCGATGAATCAGAGTTTAAAACTTACGATTCATATAATAAGAAAACTTATATTTTAGAAGCTGGAGATTATTATTTAGCTGAAGGAAATAATGCTCATGATGCATTAAATAATATCTTAGCTAAGAAAGATAAAACCACCTCTGATGGTATGGATTATAACGGTGATGAATCATTTGCTCACCTTATTACCATAAATCAAGATGACTTTGTAAAATACTCAACTAGTTTAGCTACAAATTATCCAATTACTAATCAATTTGATGATGCCGATGTAAAACTTTATGAAGGATTAGGTGATCAATTTAAAGATTTTAAATATCTTTCTCGTTCGGACTGGGATGGAACCTATCCAACCCCAGTTAAGATGGATGTCCAAACCTCTCAGATGGCAAATGATTTACAGCATGCTCAAGAAATCGTGGAAGATGAAGATGCAGTTATGCCTCAATATGGGCAAAGCGGCACCTTAAAGTTAATTGACCTCTGGGGATACGATTATGATGATCCTAGATGGGACGATCTTTTAAAACAATTAACTTGGGAAGAAATGAACGTTTTAGCTACCATGGGCGGAGGAATGGCTGGTTCACAAAGCGTTTCCGCGCCGGCAGGATTAGCTAAAGACGGTCCTGGAGGAATAGGTGTTGGAAATCCTACAGTCATGTGCTTCCCATCTGAATGTAACATGGCTGCCACATTTAATCTCAGCTTGATTGAAGAATTAGGAAATGCCTTTGGAATGGAAATCATGCATGTTGGATATTCTGGAATCTATGGTCCAGGCGCTAATATTCATCGCGCTCCTTATTCAGGAAGAAACTGGGAATATTATTCTGAAGACCCATTTATTTCAGCAAAAATGTTAGCCTCTGAAGTCAAAGGCTTACAAAATAGAGGAATTGTTGTTTATACAAAACACTTCTTACTAAATGATTCTGAAAGAAATAGATATGGAGTCTGCGTGTTTAGTAATGAACAAGCGATTCGAGAAATCTATTTAAAGGCATTCGAATATGCGGTGACTGAATCTAATATGAACGGAATCATGTCATCGTTTAATAGAATTGGATGCACATGGACAGGAAAACATGCTGGGTTATTAACTAATGTTTTACGTAATGAATGGGGATTCATTGGAGTTGTTCAAACCGACGCTTATGTTGGTGAACACATGCATAATGCAATTTTCGAATCAATTATCGCCGGTAATGACTTTACGATGGGTGGCGCTGTTGAAAACAAGTTTGATGCTTATAAGGATTCACCGACTTTAGTCAGCGCCTTATATGAAACTTGTCATAGAATGCTTTATACCAAGCTTCATTCATTTGCTATGGATGGAGTTACAACAACAACTAGCTATGTTTACATTACACCTTGGTGGGAGGTAGCTCTTGATGTTGGAGTAATAGTTTCAGGCGTTATCGCATCTGCTAGCGCATTAATGTTAATAGTATCATTTATTTATGGATTCTTGAGAAAGCGAAAGGAACATCTAGAAAGTATAAATCCAGATCCAAATCGCAAGATAAAATACTTGTTTGATGTTGTGTCTAAGCGAGCCTTTATTATAAGCACATCTGTTTTAGCTTTGTTAGTTGCTGCATCGGTAACTGTTCCGGTGACTATATATTCCATTAAGAATAATAGGGAACCAGAATATCAATATCATACCTGTCAAAGTGTATGTCCTGTATGTGGAAAATGTCAAAACTATGATTGTCCTTTCCTAGTTTGTGAAGATAAGTGTACTTGTCCTTGCGAGCATGCTTGTCCAACCTGCGGACTTTGCTTAGATGAGACGATAAACGAAGGCAAGTGTGAAATTAAATGTGGAGACAATTTAACAAATTATTATGAACTAGAAGCCGAGGATCCGCATGTAATTCTCCATCCAGGAGAAACAGGAGCGTTAGGTGTTGCTTCTGAAACTTCACTTGGAGCTACTGAAAAATATATTGGAGGATTCTCAGCTAACCCTGATTCCGAAATTAAATATGTGATTGATTCATCAGTTGAACAAACTGTTACCTTGTTTGTATCAGTATGTAAGAAGGAAGCCGGTATAATCTTTACCAATTCAGTATTAGTGATGGTAAATGGTGAGATAATTAATGTTCCAACAATTGTTCATCCTAGAAATAGTGATGAGCCTGAATGGGTCACATTCACAGATATTAATCTTGGTTGTATTAAATTAAATAAGGGTAGAAATGTAATTAGCTTTATTTGTGCTTCTTCTGATACAGGTTCAGGCTTTAATTTCAATAAGATGATGATTAAGGCAAATAATCCGGTTACATTCTATGAAGGGCCTCATCAATGCGATGATATTTGTCCTCTATGTGGATTATGTCAAAACGAATATTGTACAGATCCTGTATGTAGTGAAAAATGTGTATGCAATTTAGATAAGAAAATATTTAGTTTCGATAATGAAAACGTGATATTCTCAGGAGCTTATTATCTTGATGGATTAGCATGTTTTGCTAAAGCTAACGATAGCGTCCAACTCGTTCTTTCTTCTCAAATTGCTCAAGAAGGAGTATTCTTCCTTGATTTAGACGGAGAATATGATGAATTAAACATTAATGATGTCTTCACTTTAGAAGTAAATGGAGAGGTTATCTCTCTTCAAGGTAAATTAAATGAAGAAAATCCTCTTAAGATTGGAAAGACCAATCTTGAGTATGGTGATGTCAATATTAAATTAACTCTTAAACAAGATTTAGAGATTAAGATTAAAAACTTTATTGTTGGATGCGAAGGAGAAATTGACTATAAGAATCCTTTAGAATTTAACGTTGATAATCCTACCGTATTAGTGGAAGGTAATGCTTATAAAGACAGTAATCGTTACATCAATATGGCAGTTGATAATCCGAAAGATTCTATAATTACTTATCAATTAGATAGCTCTAAAGATACGACGGCTCAAATGTATTTAAATTTAGGATGTCGTCAAGGAATTATTAAATTAAAGGATATCTTCAAAATCACTGTTAATGATACGGTTATTAATACCGAAGCTCAATTATCAAATGATGGATCTAACTTATATGACTTTAGAAACGTTTTAATCGGAGAAGTATCGCTTAATCAAGGATTAAATGTGATTAAAATTCAAACATTAATTAATGATCCTAATGTAAATGCCACCTTAAGAGATATTTCTTTTGATAATACTGATGCGGAGATCACCTATTCTCAAAGTGGCATCAAAATGAATCAATTAGTTTATGAAGCGGAGACTGCTATCTTACATCAAGTGGAGAATTTCCCATATGTTGTTGATGGTCAAAATTCTTCAAATAATCAATTCTTAGGTGGAGTTAATGACGCTGGAGTCTTCCATTCTGGAATGGCTTCAATTGAACTTAGAGTTAATGCAAGTGAAGCAGGATTGGCTAAATTCTATGTTAATGCTGGTTTATCCGCGTCATGCTCAGCCAATGTTTTAAAACTTAATGTTAATGGTGTTGATATTGAATCATCTCAAAACTGGCCAGGTTCTGGTTGGTATGATTGGACCACATTGTTCCATTCTAATATCAATTTGAATGAAGGTGAAAACATCATCACTCTTACTATCTTTAATGGAGCATCGATGAATATTGATTATTTCTATCTTGAATCATTAATTGGAATATCAAAATAAGGAGATAAATTATTATGAAGAAAATAGGATTTATAGGATGTATTGCTTTGATGGCTTTATCTTTAGTTTCCTGTTCTAAACCTCATGTCCATGATTTGTATAAAGTGGAACAAGTTGATGCGACATGTATTAATGAAGGTACTAAAGAATATTATAAATGCGCGATTGAAAGCTGTCAGAAAATGTTCTTAGATCGTGAGGCGACAAACGAAGTAAGCTTGGAAGATTTAGTTATCGAACCAACTGGAATTCATCAAGGTGGGCAAGCTACGTGCACATCTAGAGCGATTTGCGAGGTATGCGGTAAAGAATATGGTGAATTAGGGCAACATGTCTATAGCGAGGAAGTAGTAGACGATAAATATTTAGTTTCTGAAGCTACTTGCGCGGAAAAAGCTGTTTATTACAAATCTTGTACGTGCGGAGAAAAAGGGACTGAAACGTTTACTTATGGGGAACCTTTAGGACACGATTATGTTGAATATGACGGAAGGGATAATCTAGTTTGTAATAGATGTGGAGAATATTATCAAATTTTAGATTTCGAAAATGCTGCATCTAATGCCTGGAATGAAGATGGCGCGGAATATCGTGATAAATTATGGAAAACCGTTGCTGATGGTAAAGAAGGGGCTCACGGAGAATTTGTTGTAGGACAATTAAACCAAATTATTGAAGAGGATGGATTAAACGGAAAAGTCTATTTAGAGTTTGAAGTCAGTTCTACTAAAGAAATTGATGCAAAATTATCCATTGCTATGTTATTAGGTGCTGGCGAGGTTTCAAAGAATGTCTTTAAAGTTACTGTTAACGGACAAGATGTCGCAATGGAAGGAAATCTAACCTCTCAATATGCAGATTATAATCATGTCGAATTAAATGAATTGACGAATATTAGTTTAATGCCTGGTTTTAATACAATTAGATTCACAATTATGGATTCCCCAAAAGCCGACATCGATTACATCGTCTTAGAGTCTAAAGAATGCTTAAATGAACATGATTTTGCATATGAATACGAGGATGATTATCACTTCTTAAAGTGTCAAGATGATGGTTGTGACGTTGAGATTCTTAAAGAAAAGCATGACTTCTCTCAAGAAGTTAGAGCTGATGAATATTTAAAAGATGCAGGAGATTGCACCCATGGGCCAACTTATTATAAATCTTGTATTTGTGGAAAAGCTGGAAGTGAAACTTTTGGTGGAGAAATAACAGGAGAAAATCACACATATAATCAAGAAGTAGTTGATCCTAAATATTTAGCAAAAGAAGCCACTTGCTTAGAAAGCGCGAAATATTATTATTCCTGTATATGTGGAGAAAAGGGCACTGAAACATTTACTTATGGTGAACCATTAGGTCACGATTACCAACCTATGGGCAGCGGCATTAACAATCTTAAATGCTCAAGATGCGAATCGTATAAGCACATTGAAGAATTTGAAAATATGCGTAGCAATGCTTGGAATGAAGATGGCGCGGAATATCGTGATGAATTATGGAAAACAGCAGGAGAAGCCTATCATGGAGGCATGTGCGTCAAGAGAATTAATGACTGCGGCATAAATTATTCAGGAAAGATATATTTTGAATTTGATGTGACGGTTTTAAAGGAAATTCAAACTGATTTACATATGGTTTTATCGACAGGTGGAACCGAAATATTAAAATCTAGCTTTGGAGTATTCATTAACGGAGCTTTAGTTAATGTTGGAGAAGATAAATTTGTATCTCCTAATTCTGATGACTGGAGTAACGATATCTTTAGAGATTATTTCTATTCAACTATAACGTTGAAAGAAGGGATTAACACCATACGTTTTGTGATAAATAATGGATGTTCTTGCAACGCGGATTATATTTATTTTGAAGGTGATATGTTAGTAAGTGAACATGATTTAGTTTTAGACCATGATGAAACAGGTCACTGGTACAAATGTGTAGATGAAGGTTGCAATGAAAGAACAGAAACAATAGCTCATACTTTTGATCAAAAGAATATCGATGAAGCGTATGCAGCGGAAGATGGTAAATATTATTATTCCTGCATTTGCGGAGAGAAGGGAACAGAAACATTTGATCCTGAAGTACATGTTCATAATATGACTCAGCAAGTTCCTGGAAAAAATGATGTTAAGGTTTGCTCCTGCGGAATGATGGAAAGAAGATTTGATCTAGCAGCTTCATATTCTGAATCTTGGTCGGAAGGGACAGCGAAGACTGATGCTTTATGGAGACAATTGAATCAAGGCTCACCTCTAGACAGCGGCAATTATGTTGGTCACATTGGAGACGCGGTTAATGATGGTCTCCATGATAATGTCCATTGGATTGAGATTGCTTTAACAATCGATAGTGAAACCGATATTGAAGCTGAATTAATCTTAAATACTGGAGTCGGAGGCGGAGATTGGAGTAATTTGACCTTGACTGTAAATAATGAAGAAATTCATCCAACTACCCCTTTAGTGGGAACTGGATGGACTGATTTCACTGATTATTCGGCAGGTGTAATTAAATTGAAAGCAAATCAAACCAATGTGATTAGAATATCTCCTAAATTTGGATGTTTAATGAATTGGTGCTACCTCCAAGTTAATAGCAGTTGTAATACATTTAATGTTACCGATAGCCTAATTGGTTAAATGAACTAATAAATACCCTTAAATCTAAGAAAAATGCTTTGATTAAGGGTATTTCTTTTGTTTGTTTTGGTTTTAAAGCGTAAAATGCAGTCAATATTCGAATACACATTGGTTTTATTCTAAAGAATTGCATAAAAGTTGCAAAGTTCTCTTTCTTTTGATACTCTTAAGTAAAGATATAGAACAAAGAAAGGAGATTTTTATGAATGCATTTTTTGCTATTACTTTAACTCTTACGATTTTGAATCCCTTTATGGTAAAAGAGGAAAAACAAACATTTATTCATCCAAATCTTACTTATTATCTATCTGATCCGGCATATTCAAATGGGCAAAATGACGAGTCAGATTATGATTATGCTAAATCGATCAAATATGTTGAGCAAGGCAATGATAACATTATTAAGCCTAATAGTATAATCATAGATCCTGGATTAATCAGACCAGATCCTCCATTTGGCGGTGATAAGCCACCGGTTTATAGCGGCCCAAAGTCATTTTATGAGGGAGATTTAAATGTTCCTTATTTCGGGCAACAAAAATTTTTGGCAGATTATTATTCAAATTTACACGACAATCTTCCTAGAAATATTGTTGGGAATTGTGGGTATGTAGCGATTGCTATGTTGACAAGTTATTTAGATTATTATTGGAACGATGATTTTATTCTTGATACATGTCAGGAACAAAGTTTAGTTGAACTTGATAGTGCCAATGATAGGTCTTTCGAATCTCCAGGATTATTTGATAATGTTGCTGATAATACTCATGGTTGGACTAGTACAGCTGAAAACTTTAAACAATACATATTAGACTCTTATAATGATGGATCCTTTATGGGATATTTATACGATATTGCAATGCAAGAAGGAATAATTGATATTAACTCTAATGACTTAAGCTTGGGGGTCAATTATGATGTCATGGTTGAACTCTTGGATGCTTATATTAAGCACAACACTTCAATAGGTGACAAGATATATTTAAAATCAAATTTAATAACTGTAAGTGCAACTACAGGGGAAGAAATTGTTGATGAACAAGACTTGAAAGATGAAATTATAAATTATATACAAGACGGATATCCAGTTATAGTTGGTGGCGGTACTACTAGAGGTGGCCATGTAGCTATAGCCTATGAATATGATGAGCAAGATGATATAATTTATTGCCATACAGGATGGACATATAGTTCTAAAGGAGATCCTGCTCATATGCCTATTGATGAACTCTTTGATGTTCGTATAACAGATTATTACACATTTACATTTAGTAATGATTTGTATCATACTCATAAGAATCAATTCTATTTGAAAGATAACAATTCTAGTGTTTGTAATTGTCAATTAGATACTCACGAATGTACCGATTACTGCGCAGCTTATACAGACACTGGTTATCATGCAAAATTCTGCATTTGTAGCAATAAGATTTCATATGAGAAGCATGATTTCTATGTAGATTCGTTTGGCGATTATATTTGCACTTTATGTCATGGAAAGTATTCTGATATCGACCGAGAATATGCTTAGAAAGGAGAAACGCAAAATGAAAAAGATTATTTTATTAATTCCATTATTGCTTTTAGCCTCATGCGGTGGCTATCACTCAAGTTATGCTACAACATCTAGCGAAACGCCTTCTAAAAGCTTATTTTTTGAAGAAGATATAATCTATGATGAGGTTGTTTGTTCTAGTTACTTTATTAGCGTACCTGCACAAATCGTCACCAAGAATGTGTTTAAAGATGATAAAGTATCAGCAATCATGGAAAGTTTAGATAAATTGTCTTATCGAGAAATAGGGCGAGAAGAGTATACAATTTATGGAGGTGTCGGGGATACATACGTCTTTTCTAATCCATTTTCTGCGACAAATACAATTAATATATATAACAATGATTATCAAAAGGATGATAAATTTTATGATTTGAGTTCAGGGATAACATTACCTGAACCAGATGAGGTTTATTATGAATTTGAAATGATAACTACATCTTTAGATTCTTATTATAAAAATGGAGAATTATTATACACAATTGATAGTTGGTACGATGGATTCAGATTTAAGGAAAGTGAATTTACATTTGATGAACCTAATTATGTTATTGACTCTAGTTATTTTGGAGAGATTAAATGTTATGATGGCACGCATTTTACTCTAAATGATTCTGGGATATATTATGAATTAACAAGTTTAGCAAGCTTTCCTTTACCGTTATAAACTATGATGAACTTAACTTTCTAGGCAGGAGAAATCCTGCCATTTATATTGTAAAAATGATGTAAAAAAGACGAAAAATTTATATAAGGCAACATGTAAGAGGTTACATGTAGTTTAAAAGAAAAAACCGTTTTATTAGTTTGCATAAAATAAATATATAAATTATTATTAACGGCAAGGAGGATATATATCTTGATTAATATATTAATCAAAGAAAAAAGTAAAAAAAGATGAAAAAATCAATCACCTTATTAACAATTGCTTTAGGACTAGTCGGCCTAGCAAGCTGCTCTGCTCCTGAGCCTATCAAAATTACTTCAAATGATGATGGAACTGCTACAGTTAAAATTTTTAGAAATCAAGATTCTACTTTAGATGAATGCTATATCGCCCCATCTAATGTCGATGTAGATATAACTTATCAGACATTATCAGGCTTACTATCAAACAACCAAACTGTTTGCCCTTCTACTGGAGATGTTAATTTATTAGTCATCCCAGTACATCTACCAGGTGGAGATGAATATAAAACCGATCAAGTTAAAGAAGATATTCAAAAAGTTTTCTTCGGTTCAAAAGACGATGCTGATTTAGGTTATCCATCTTTAGCTGAATACTATCGTACATCTAGCTATGGTAAATTAAATTTCTCAGGCACTGTCACTGATTGGTTCGATGTCACTGAACACACTTCAATTACCTCAATTGATCAAGTAACTGGAGGATCTAATGGAACTATCATGAACGTAATCTTACGTTCAGCGATTGAATGGGCTATTGATGAACAAGGTATCAACCCACATGAATTTGATTCTAATGAAGACGGATTCTTTGATGGAATTTGGATGGTTTATGACCATTTAGATATGACTTTACTTGGTGAATATAATTCAGCTTTATGGAATATGACTTCTTGGGATTGGGAATCATATAAAGATGAAGAATTTATTCAAAAACAAGTCGAATGGGGAGTTGGTACCTCAGGATTCTCTTGGGCTTCATTTGATATGATGTATACATCATACTGTGAAGTTGATGAAAATAGTCAACCAATCTTAGATGATTTAGATTCAATTAAATTATCATCTCATACCTACATTCATGAAACAGGTCACTTATTAGGATTAGAAGATTTATATTCAACAGATTCTAGCGTATATCGTCCATCCGGACAATACACGATGATGGATCAAAACGTTGGAGATTTAGATACGTTTTCTAAGATGCTTCTTGGTTGGGTAAAGCCTTATGTTGCTTATGGACCAAGCCAAATTCTTCTTCAAGATACATCAGTTAATGATCATCAAGCTATCGTTATTCCTGCAAATTATCAAGAGATCAACGCGGAAGTTGAAAGACAAACTAACTTAGGAGTTAATCCTACTGATATCACAATCGAGTTTAATCCGTTCTCTGAATATATCTTAATTGATTTATACGCGCCTACAGGAAATAACGTATACGATGTTGAAAATCCAATTAACGGACGTAATCCTGGATCAACTAAGGCAGGTGTTAGAATCTATCACGCGGATATGAGAATCTTTAAATGCCATGTCACCACGGATGGAACCTTATTGTTTAACCAAGAAGATTATGTTTGGAACGGAGAACAATTATCTTCTTCACAAGCTATCTTCACAGTTATCACCAACAATCAAGGAATTGGAAATATCGATATTAATAGCTATTTAGGAGATAGAATCGGAGTCGACTTTAACGCATTCGATGCTTTGAGATTAATTGAAGCCTCTGGCCAAAACACCTTCAATTACGGAGGATATTTCTCTGATACCACGATGTGGGATACTGAATCTAGAGCCTTTAATATCTATACTTACGGACTTCAATTCTTCCCTGGAACAAGTTCAACTTTCAATGATGGAACTTCTCTACCATTTTCCATTCAAGTCACTACTTTAAAGGAGGTAGCTAATGATTAAGAAAAAATTAGCGTTATTAAGCACATTAGTATTTGGTTTAACCTTAGTAACTGCATGCGGAGGTCAATCTTATGATGGACCAACTGCCACGATCACTATTACTAATGAAGCAAAAGAAGGTACGGTTATTAACCCAAATGATGTTACAATTTCCGAGACCCTTCACAGCTTAGAAGAAAAGAAATTTTATAACACTCAAGTATTACCATCTACAGGCGATGTTAATATCTTAGTTATTCCTATTTTAATTCCTGGCTACACATCTTTTTCCTATCGTACTTTTGAAGAAGGTACAACCGATGAGCAAAAGCAAGAGATCGTTAGAAATGATATCGTTACTTCATTCTTTGGTGAAGCTGAGGAAACAGGATGGCAAAGTGTTAAATCTTTCTATCATGAATCTTCTTATGGAAAATTAAATTTAAATGGAGTTGTCACTGATTGGTTCGATGCTTCTACTTTATATGATAACGCGAATGATATAACTATCACTGAAACTTACAATTTAGTTGAATCAGCAGTTCAATGGGCGATAGCTAACCAAGGAATCAACCCTGCTGATTATGATTATGATAATGATGGTTTCATCGATGGAGTATGGTGCATCTATTCAGCTGAGGATTACTCAAAAGACGGACCATATACCGACGATCAAAACTATTGGGCCTATACAACTTGGGGCAACCAAGACAAAGAAGGAAACCCTTCCACGAATGAATATTACTATAACTTATTCGGTTGGGCTTCATACGACTATATGTATGAAGGATATGGTTTAGAAGGCGTTGACGCGCATACTTATATCCATGAAACAGGTCACTTCTTAGGACTTAATGACTATTATTCTGATAGAGTTTCCTATAATCCTCTTGGAAAGATGGATATGATGGACGCGAACGTTATCGATCATAATTCATATTCTAAGATGCTTCTTGGTTGGACTAAACCATATATTGTAACTGGTAATGCAACAATTGAATTAAAAGATTTAACTCAAGAAAATAACTTCATTGTTGTCTTACCTGATGAAGCAACTATTAAAAATAATTCTTTTGATCCTTTCTCTGAATACATCTTAGTTGAATTATATTCAAATAACGGATTGAACTATCAAGATTCTCAAATTCAAATTTCTAGCGATAGACCTTTAGCTAGCGAAGAAGTCGGAGTAAGAATTTATCATGTTGATAACAGAAAATTCTTAGTTACTAGAGATTCTTTCGGCGCGGTTTCAACTAAGTTATATGAAGGTGAAGAATTAGATGGATATAACTATACATTAATTAATCCTATTACTAATTCAATCTCTCCAGATCAAAACTATTGGAATTTAGGATTAGACTTAGAATTCTATCCTTATGATGAAATTAGAATGATTGAAGCGTCTAATGATAACACTTTCTCAACTGGAGGATATCAAACTATCACTTCATTATTTACTGAAGGAACTTCTTTCTCATTAGATACTTATGGTGAAGAGTTCTTTATTAATCAAACTACCTTAAATAACGGACAACATTTCTCTTCTACTATTTCAATAACATCTATCGTAGGAGGTAATAACTAATGAAAAAATTTAATGCTTTATTATTGTTATCCTTAACTTCATTGATGGTATTTACTGCATGTTCAGGAACTCCTACCTATGTTGGAGAAGATGAATTAGGTGGAGGACAAGTAGATAACGAAACTGGAACATCTAACACCGATGTTTCAGATTTAAAAGTTTATTTACAAGAACTTTCTCAATTTAGAAACTATACCTATACCACAGAATATAACTATATAGATTCTAATGGAGTATCTCATTCTCAAACAGTTGTTGATTATTATGGAGATCACTTCTTCTATGAAGATAATCAAACAATCAAAACTGAATCATTCGGACTTGCTGAAGAGGCAACTGGAGGAGAAAGAAACGTCTTCTACTTCTATTTTGATCAAGAAGAGATGACGGAAGATAAGCTTATCCCATCTTTATATTATTATACCTATGACTACGCTTCCACGGCTGAAAGCGTCGTTCCGATGACTGATTTATTCGGAGGAACCGGAGTTGCCGGATTACATTCTTTCTATGATGATGTTTTCGATGAGCTTGCTGGTATTAAAGTATCAGATAATGAATATCAAGTTTTATCATCTTCTTGTATCTCAATTTTCCAATATATGACTCAAGTCGGATCATCTATTTCTAATATGATCGCAGGTGTAGATATTAAAATCATTGATTTTGATACTTATGAAACTGAGATAACTGTCGATTTAGGAAATAATGGCTCCATTACTTCTAAATTAGAAATCTTTAATGATGGAACAACATTAGATTTCATCGATTCAAAGCTAACTGATGGATCGATGAAAGGTGTTTCTCATTATGAGGATGTTGCTACTTTATTTGAAAATAAACTTTCTCAAAATAATTACACGATTACCGATATTAAAAACACTACTGAAATAGGCGTGGATCAAGGAACCTTCTCAGCTTATTTAACTGAAAATTATTTCTTATTAGATTATACCGATCAATATAACCAACAAGGATGGAATGATTTCGGTAGAATGTATCTTCCTGCCAACACCGAAGTAGAAATATATGATCTTTCTACCATGGAACACACTACAGTTTCTCATACTTACGGAGGCTGCTATGAGTTTGATGTTATCGATGGAAGCATTTATTTCACTAGCTTCATCGGACCTAACGAAGAGAACAACACTAAATATATTGAAGTAGCTACCTATGATGATTTAGCTTCTCTTTCTTCTGATCAATTAAATGAAGATTATCTTTATATCGTATTAGATGAAAACGTTGCCTACCGTTATGGAATGGTCGATGGAGCAACTGGAGAATACGGTTTCTTACTTTATGATGATTGGTTTAATTCAGTTGGTGATTTCCCTATTGGAAGTTCTACCTTCTATACTTCATCCACGATTTTTGGTGAATTAGGTAGATATTATTTTGAAAAAGATATCCATGAAGAAAATCATTATTATTCAGAAGCTTACGATGTCATCTACGCGATGGGAACATCCTTATTTGGCTTTGGCTTCCAACAAACTACAACTTGGTTAGAGTCTTGCTATTCAACAGATCTTAGAATTCAAAAGACAAACGATGATATTTCGTCTTGTGATTTATCTATGTCTTACTATGGACCTGATGGTGATTCTACCTATTCTTATCACATCGAAGAAATTGGAACTACTTCCGTTCAATCATTAGATGAGGTTTACTCATCACTTGTGAGGTAATTTATGACAAAAAGAAGTTTATTAATTTTAGGATTATCCACCTTGTTATTAGTTGGTTGTAACACGACTACCACCTCTAGCGATCCAACAGGTGATTACAATGAATTACAAAGGATGTTTGAAACCCTTCAAGATAATTCTTTCACAGTTAGTTATGAGATGAATTATGCTTCTTCAACTCATCCTTCAACTCAAACTGTTATGTATACTGATTACGCGATTGAATCTAGCGGCTATCTTGGTTTTCACAGCGTTGCTCAAGGAGATGAATTGATTTTCCCATACACAAGAGACAGCGAAGGAACCATCATCTCTCAAGCTCCAGTTGTCAATTACTATTCTGGTCTTAGATACATGAGAATTGATGAGTATCAAACTACATTTAATTCTATTGATATTGAAGATGTAGTTGTTACTTACGAAGATGGTTATTATAACTATGATTTTGATAGTAATACCGCGGATAATAATGCAGCGATGATTTCTTTAATGGCTTTAATGTCTTCAGGAAGCCTTAATCCAACTTCATTAAGATTCCAAATCGTTGGAAATTCTTTAGTTGCTGAAACTGTTGGAATCGTCTATTCAGAAGAGGCAAGAGATACCACGACTGCAAGATTCTATAATGTAGGCAGAACGGAAATAAGCGATATCAAGGAGTATCTTGATGAAGGTGGAACCGCGAAAGAATTCGTAGATGATCGCTTTGTTGCTTTCATGCTTCCATACTTTGTTTCTACAAATTACTCTATCGATGTTGATTTAACTAACTTAGAGACTTCTATGTCATCTCCTGAATACACTAAAAAATACACAGATGATACGGAATTCAATTTAGTTGGTGATGATGAAAGAGAAGGCAATGGCTATGTTCAATATCAAGGAGTAGTCATGCAATATACAGTTGATGAAGAGTATAATGTTGATTTCACTCAAGCTTACGCGGCTTCTTCTTCCGATGTCGCGACTGATTTATGGGGACAAAGAGTCGGCTCTTCGTTCTTAGATGTCGCACCTACTAACTTAACTGGATATAAAGATGTGGTAAATGGAGAAACTCGTTATCATATAACCGACACTCAATTTATTACTTCTATCACTAATTTAGCTAACTGCGGATACTCTGATGAATATTTCTTAGATGAGATAGTTATCACCATCGATGATTTTGATAATCATATCTTCACTGTTGAGCTTAATTATTACAATCGTCCTGCTTCAATTGATTTAGGCACTGCTTATGTCACTTTCTACGATTTAAATAACACAGTAGTTCGTTCAGTTGATCGTTTATTATTCACCGGAGAAAATGCAAACTCTCAAGATAAAGCTGAATTTGAAGAGATGATGAATCTCTTTAGAACTAATAATTATAGTGAATATCTCTATGGAGAAGGCAATTATGATATGTCTCGTTACGTATATAATGAAGACTATATGTATATGCATTTCAATGCAAGTCTCATCGGAGGAGAAGGCTATATCAAAACATCTTCTTCCACGAATAACTTCACTATTGAATCAGGTGATTCTGGAGAGGAAGTAACCGTTGAAGGGTCCTTCAATGGTCAATTACCAGGAACTGGAATGTATTTTGGAGCTAATAACGATTTAGCTTATCTATCGTCTCCAGTTGCTTATACTTCTTCATCTGTCGATCAAGAAAAGACAGCTCAATTAAGAGAAGATTTATATAACATGGATAATTATTCCATTAGACAAATCGGCGATCTTTCTGTTTGGGTAAATACGACTGATTCAGTTATGAATTGGGCTAAAACTTATTTCACCAATATTACTGGAACTAGATACTCTCCATTTGCTGTTGGTTTCCAAACTTCCAAAAAAGCCTCTGATGAAATATATTATGACATGAATAAAGTTACTTTCTATTTATTCGTATATGATACTACTGATGGTTCAGAATTATGGACCAGCTTCACTTACTTTAATGTTGGCGGCTCGTCAATTGATGTCGTTGAACAATATTTAGAATCGCAACAATAAAATAAAAAGGGGGATTTTTATGAAAAAATCAAATCTATTAATCGCCTTGCTCGGGGTAGTTTCCTTAACTGGATTAATTGCCTGCGATGGAGGCGAATCATCACCTACATCTCAAACTTCTGATGGAGGCGGATCATCATCTACCTCTCAAACTTCTATTGATCCATCTGATATTACATCAGTTATCATCAATGGATCTAGAACGGTTGATGTTGGTAAAACGACTACTCTTTCAGCAGGAGTCGCAGGTGATCCTTCTAACTCAGTTACATGGTCATCTTCTGATGAGACAATTGCTACCGTTGCTTCAGATGGTCTTGTAACCGGAATAAAAGCTGGAACTGTTACTATCACCGCGACATCTACTTACAACACAAGCGTCTCTGGAACTTGGACTTTACAAGTTGTAGCGGAGACTACTAATCCAACTAGCATGACAGTTACTATCGATGAAGGTGAAGGAATCACTTATAACGAAAACACTGGAATTTATCAGATTGCTGCAAACACAGAGTTCCAATTAAAGTATCAATTAGATGTTCCTAATCCAACTGAAGCAGTTGAAATTTATTATCGAATAGCTCCTACTACTACTTCATCTTCAACTGATTATTCTAGATTCGTTGAAGTTGATAGAGCAACTGGTCTTTGTACTGCTTTAAGCGCCTTCTCTGCAAGCACAGGCGAATCATATATTACTTTACAAGTCGTTTATACTCTTTCTGTAGACACTCAAGTAATCGGATCGGTTAGAATCGATGTTATCGATGAAAGAGTAAATGATATTAATACCGTAAATGGAATTTTATCAAAATCTAATGACGCGGAAGTCACTAGAATGAGTGAGATTTCCTTAACTAGAAAGATTACAAATAATGAAGATACCACGAAAGATATATCTATAGATTATGATTTATTTGGAAATGGATCTTATGCAAGTTATAAGGATAATAAAAACAGAACTACGGCATCCTACTTCAACGGTAATAAGGATGGTAACTACTACAACATTCAATACGAGCCAGAGTTAAATGTTATCACTAAAGGATCAGAAGGATCAGTTGGAATTAATGATTCATTAATCTACGACTATGATAGAGAAGGTTATGGCTTAATTGATAATGTCATGGAAAATATCGTCTCTGGTACGACTTATAATTCAGTCTTAACATTTAACGCAGATAGCATGCGTAGCGAAATCGTTTTAGTTAATACTTCAACTAACGTATCATTAACTGCAACTAATGAAGTTGAGGGATATGGATTGATTAACTTATCCTTAACATTAGATTTAGACAGCGAAGGATTAGTTACTAAATATACATTCAACGCTTCAATGGATGGCGATAGAGATATTACTATCGAAGAAGAAGCTACTATAACATATGCTTCTAGCAAGACTGAAACTGATGCTGATTATGATGGATATCTTGATTTACAAGGTTACTACATCATGCAAAACTTCAATATTGAAAATATGGAAGGTAGATCAGGTGATGGATATAACTTTGTTAACTCAGGTTCATTTGAAAGATATCTATCTCAAGACTATGAGATTCATCAAACTGAATATGATGGAGTTCAATACGACACCTTTACAATGAGTCCTGATCAATCATTTGCCTTCAAGGTAGATGAGGATACAGTTGGTAATCCAAATGTTTCATTGAATCTTGATAACGTTGTTTCATCGTTAAAACCAATCACCGCGGAATCAACTTCTGGAGAAGAGACTTCCTTATCTCCTGTATGTGTGGTTACTTCCTATAATGAAGGAATCTTCGCGGTATCTAATAGATTCGATAACTTAGGTAATGCATTGATGGGTAGAAGCTTAGTTAAATTAACTTCTACTAATCAATTCACTTATTCCTTCATCATTGAATATACTGATTATCCAGATCCAACTGAAATCATGGTTGACGCGCCTAACGTAGAACAAATAGGTGGAGAATATTATTTCTCTGACATCGCAGTTAATGATGTTACTGATGAAACATTCTTACTTAACACATTACCTGATACCTTAGATCTCGAATTTGGTCTCCATGTTGAAGATGAAGATGGAACAGTTGTGAATGATGCTTTAGAGCTTTATTCTCATGATCCAGGCAATCCTGATGGTAAATTAGGATATTCAATTAAAGGATTAAAAGAAGGAACTTATAACTTCTATATCTATATTGTAGGATTTGAAGATATTCATTCAGAGATGATGCATATAAATATCATCCCTCAAATGAATGAACAAGAAGTAATTGCAGGTATAACTGGCGAAGCTGGTTATGACTATCCTGGATTATCAACAGTCTCTGTCAACTTTAAATTCAATGAGGATAAGACTTTAGTTATCACTCAAGAAGTATCAGGAGTTACCTATCAAGACACCGTCAATTATGAAATCGTAAACGGAGATGTCATGATTCAAGGTGGCGAAGAAGGATTACTTGATGGAACTACAACTGGAGGAATACCCGTTCAAGTTGAAGGAACCTATATTGAATTAGGAAAGAACGTTATTTCCGGCACTCCAGATGATAGAAGCAATCCATATATTAGATTTATTAGAACTGATCTTCCAATGGATGTTTCTAGAGACTTTGATACAGTTGTTGCCTACTGCGCGGGAACAGAAGATGCTTACGCTGGTAGAGCTGAATTAGCTAAGGCTCGTGATGCTTCAGAGATTAACGTCTATGATTATCACTTCACTGCTGATTTCTACTATGCTGAATTTAAAACAAGAGTTAATCTAACGATGTACTTTAATGAAGATGGAACTGGTAGAATCACCATTACTCATCCAACAACTTCTCAAGAAATCGTCTGCGCGACATTTACTTATTCAGTTAGTAAGAATGCTGCAAACGGATATGATGAAATAACTATCTCTTCCTTAACTCCAGGAACTGATATGTATTCAATTCAATTTAGTTGTAGTTATATTACCTTCACTTATTCTGATTTATCATTTAGAACAAGCACGAATGCTTCTTGGACTATAAAAAATAATCAAACTCAAAGCAGCACGATGATTACTTATATGTTATCTGGATTCACCGCGCATGCTAATAACTAACTAGTTTAAATTACAAATTAAAGGACTGTCATAAACTTAATTAGACAGTCCTTTTTAATGCTTAAAATTTTATTAAATGAATTCATTAGAGAATTTTAGACTACATTTTCTCTATCACTTCAATTTTTTAAGGTGAAAAAAACAACATAAATATGGATGTTTTTAAAACGATCTTACTTTTCAACCTCCAAAGATAGATATAAAAAACATATTAAAAAAACAAAAAATAAATCGCTCTAAGAATGTAAACAAAAATTAAAAAGCCGTTATTATCTAATTATTTAGATTGATAACAGCTTTTAAAATCTAATTAAATTAGGCTTTAGTTACTATATAATCAGTGAAAGAATACATTGATTGAGTGTTTTGAACTTTATAATTATCTGGGAAGTAAGAACGAATAATACCGATTAAGAAATATTTATTATTATCATAAGGTAACTTTGGCATTTTCTTAACAATATCAGATGATTCATTCATCGATAATGATCCGTGAGAGAGCAAATAACGATCAACTAGGTGCTTTATTTGCTTCAATGCACCTTCATCGATTGCTAGTTTACTCTTTCTAACACATGTATCGATGTTTACCTGAACGAAGGTGTCGCTGATGGTGGTCATTAATTCTTGATACGAATATAGTCCTCTTAATTTATGCTCGTTTATATAATTCATTATTAAGTCTAAATCAAACACGTCTAGAGAGTTGATATAGGAACCAATAATCTGTTGATACGATAATAATTGCTTATTTTTAGAAATATAAGGTCTTCTATAGTAATAAGCATCATCTCCAGTTTCTAGAATTGAAAATAAAGTGAAATTATTTGCGATTAGATGTTTATATTGATTAAACCATGGTTTATTAACAATTAATTCATATAGAACTTTAGAAGTTATATATTCACTTGGCTCCTTGATTAGATAATCTTCAATCACCTCATTGACTAAAGAGTAGAATTCTTTAGATATGTTAAGGTTTTGATTCTTAATCGCAGCTTTACCATTATTCACCCAAATAATATCTTTTTGAGAGTAGATGAAGTTTATAAATACATAATTCTTTACTCCAGGGAATTGATCTTTTAAATCTTCAAGATAGACAGGTTCCGTGGATTTAGAGAATATGTCTCTTAACTTATCATAGATAGAACCATATTTACCACCTATAGCTATATAATCTCTCTTGATTACAAATCTTCCATCTTCTAAATAATGATCCAAGACTCCTTTAAGATAGTAACGATTGATGATTCCTAAAGGGATTAAATCATATTTAAATTTTTCAAATATCGATGTGTAATAGATGACATCATTATAATCAACTATGTAATCGACAATTCTTTGAGCTAATTCTTTTGGAAGCTTAGCTGCGTATTTACGGTTTATGATTGTTCCTCGATCAATATAACAATAATCAAGTCTAGCTAATATAGATTGCAAGGCATGAGAATTAATTGGAGGTAAGTTATATTTATCATTTAATACCTTATTAATTTCAGTTAAGTCTTGTTTTCCAACTGCGATTCCTTTTGGAAAGAGATCATCAACTATAGAAGCATAGATATCAGAGATATTATGTCCCGGCTTTAAATAATTTTCTGAATGACGGAAGGAGAAACGATTAAAGACGATTCTCTGTTTAAATGGTTCTAGCTCTTTAAATTCTTTTTTGGTGATAACAGAAGGAAGCATGTCGAAAGTTTTTTCAACAAGAGAATATAATTTACCTTTTCTAGTTAATACTTCATAATCAAGCGAATAATCAAATGGTAATTTATCGAGAAGTCGTACCGCCCAACGGATGATATTTGCTTTATCTAATCCGAATCTTTTTTGAAGAGTTTCAAAGGTTAATAAATCATCATTACCAAAGGCTTTATATAAGAATATAGTCCAATAAGGAACAATCTTATCTTGATTAAGGGTAATCTTCTCTTCGTTAAATGATTCTATTTGTCTGATTCTTTCCCTTGTTACATTGTATGTTTTTGCGATAGATTCAAGTGTTTCTTTCTCTCCGTTATTAAAGAATCCATATCTTCTTTGAATAACATCTCTTATATTTGGCCTTTTATCTAGTATTGAAAGAACTATCTTCGCTCCAGCAAAATAATTCTCTTCCATATCGGCTTCTAGATGAGAGAGGATAGAATATAGATAAGGAAGATTCTTATAAAATATCAAGGCGATTATAGAAGTTGGAACTTGTTTTAAATCTTCAACAGTGGTTATCTCAGAGCTAGATAAATAATTAATCAAAGTTGAAGAAAAGAAAAGATTCTCTAATTTAATTGGTAACACCACATCTTCAATCATTTTTAAATGCATCTCTATCTGCTGTTGAATCTTGGTGATCGAGCCAAATAGATAGGTCCAAGTTAATTCATAAGAAATCACATCTTCAGGGTTTTGATTGTATAAATCAAGGCATAAAGCGAATTTCAAAGGATTGGACTTACATTTATTAAGATTATTCAATAAATCTTTCTTAGATAGAGACTTTATCTCTTGAAGGTATTCTTTATAAGTTCGATATTTTTCTTCAAAGCTAGGATAATCATCAAAGGTGAAATCTAATTCAAACTCCTTAAGTTTTGATAGCTTGATTGTCTCTTTTGGATATCTATATTCATCTAACAGATCTTCTAAAGATTTCCTCTCAAGAATAGCAATTTTTGCTAGATAAGTTACGCATTCGTAAGAGTAGGCAAAAGGGTTAATATCTTTGTGAGAAGGTGCATAGAAAACGCTAATTTTGTTCATATTGCCTCCTTATCTAAAAACACATAATAAAAACAGTGTTTCCTTTAGATATTGTTATTATCATTCTAGATAGCAAATATTTCAAGAAATAATCACTTAAAAGCGGACATGATGCTTTAAAAAAATAGACCAAATTGAGAAATATTTATTAAAAAATAATGATTATTACAAGTGTTAATTTACTTCAATCGATTGATGACACCTTGTATTTTTCATCTTTGATCTTTTCATTAAATGTTAGATATGACTTTTTCCGACATTTTAATAAAAACTTTCTTCCATTTTCTTTGTAGGTGTAAATTATATCGAATTTATAATTATTGTAGGAAAGATGCTTAGCTAAACATTCAACATATTCTCTTTTCTTACTTATGATAGAAGGGCAGGCAAAAGATAACGAGTAAATATAAAAGTTTAATATTTTTGAAATGATTACATAACGAGGATTCTCAATTGGGGACAATAGCTCCTTTAAAGCTTGATTGAAGATATTTTGATCATGCATCGATGCGTTTTCTAAATGCATGCTTACGTATAAAAGATCTTTATCTTGATTAGTTTCTAATCTACAAACTGAAGATATTAAATTACATTCATATAAGGTTTTGTATAACGCTAAACCTAATGATTTCATGGAACGCGCGGGATTTATGTGAACAATTAATTTTTTAAATATAGTTAATAAGATAAAGGCTACAATAATCATCAATCCGATTGTTAGTATTTGATAAATTATATTGCCTTTTGATAGAGAAAACATAAGAGGATAAATTAAGGAACTTTCCATAGCTAATAAAAGCATGATTAACCCAAAATTATAAAATGTAAAAACTGGTATTTTATTTTCTCGTGGAATATCCGTTTCAATATTGATTGAAAAATCATGATTTTTAACTTTTGAATCCCATTTATCTTTAATTGCTAGTCTATTTTTAGATAAATTTAATGTCTCTTCATTTATTTTAGATATTCCTTCTTTAGTGAAAGGTGGCTTGATAATTGAAATTCTAGAAATTCCGCTTTCAAGAGAGTTAGTTTCATAACTTGGACCAATAAAGGTATCAAATCTTCTTTTAAGAATCGCATAGTCATATGATTGTAAAGTATCTTGATCATAATTTAGATAGCTAAGGGCCTTATCTTTTAAATTATCGGCAAATAAATAATCAGGTTCTAAAGTGACTAAATGCCAGATATTAGATACTTTATCTGGATTATTTTTATCGATTCTAATCGCTCTGCCACGCATCTGATTAGATAAGACAAAGCTGCCTACGAAGCTAGCTAGAATAAGTGAATTGATGCAAGGGGAATCCCATCCTTCTCCTAGAAGAGATTTAGTCCCTATTAGAATTTGAATTTTTCCTTGTTCAAATAATTTACTGACGATAGATATTGCTTTATTGGTTTGGCTTTTAAAATCAAATATAGAGTAGTTTGTCCCTTCAATCTTATCTTTAGAGTATTTAATATCATCTAATTCAATTGAATCAGGAAGGATGATTAATGAGCCTGAGAGGACACCTAGATTTACATTTATATTTAAAGAATTTAAGCTATCAAAGATGCTGACGCAGCTAATTGAGGTGAATTCTTCATTAGAATTAATTTTAGAAATCGATTCTTTTTGAATATAATCGGTTAAGATTAGCATTCTTAATTTATCTTGTAAGGTGGATAATTCACTTTTAGCTATTTCTTTAATTGATGATAATTTTCCAACAGAGGATACTAGGGTTCTTTTCAATTTATCATTTAAATTAAGGATTACTTGTCCTTTTTCATAATTTGAATGTTGCTTTAAGATTTTTAATATTTCTTCTTTTTCTTCATCGTTTAAGTAAAGATCGCTAGTTAATAAAAACTGAAGACCAATCTCGGCAAAAGATAAATTAAATTTTGGCAAATTTGATTTATTAGTTAGCTCTCTAATTAATCTTTTAGATACATTAAAATTAAAATAGTCAAACAGCTCTAATAAAGCAACATGCTCTTTAGGGAAAGAAAATAAGGATTCATAATCCGTTTGATTATTAACTCGATAATAGGCATTTAATATTACTTTTGATTCACTTAATTCTTTTAAAGAGTTATTTGATTGTTCTTTAAAAGATAAGAATACTTTCTCTTCATCTTTAGAAGGATAATTAAAATAAACATAGTCTTGATGAGGACATAAAGTATCTTGAGCGACTAATTCAGGGATAAAGATCTCCTCATCTATAGTGCCAACTGTTTGAGTAAAACGGTCCCATTCTTTTCCTTCTGAATCGTAAGGAGGAGTCGCGGTTAATGAGATTATTTTTACATTCTTATCGAGCATTTTTAAAAATTTTTCTAGAGATTTTTGCCATTCATTTTTTAAATGATGCGCTTCGTCAAGACAGATAGTTTTAATGTTATTTTTATTAATATCATTGATTATATCGATATCCGAATAATCTTTTTCCTCATCATCTTCATCGATTGATTTTTTTTCAATTATTGAATATAGAGCTTGATAGGTAATTGAATTTATTAATTTGATTTCATGTAAATCATTAGAGAATAAAGAATCAAATTCATTTGGATCATCTAAAAAAGCATCCTTAAATCTTTCTCCCCATTGTTGCCGAATCGCGGTGGTTGGAGATAAGATGATGCAAGGAGCTTTAAGTCGTTTAATAAGTTCTAAGCCAAGGATGGTTTTTCCGCTGCCGGGAGCTGCAACTATATTGATTTTTCCGTCGCTTAAATACTTATCTGCGTTATCTAAAATTCTTTGTTGATATGTTCTAAAGGTGCCTTTGAAGTTAATGTGTTGAAATAGATCCATGATATATTCCCCTTAAATTCAAGAAGATTATATCAAATGTATTGATAATTATCATTTTTAACAGTTGTAATTTAATCTATAAATTGCTCATTTAATTTTTGTTTAATAACTTATATATTACTTGTTAAATATTCTTTTATTAAGTCTTTTGGAGATATATTTCTTAATATGCAGATAGCTTCCAAAAGATTTCTTGTTAGAATGGCATCATCGCGAGAAAAATGCTCATTTAATCTTATTGTGGAATCTGGTCCAACAATTTTCTTGCATGCATTGTGTAAGGAAATTACATTATTATTTTCTAATTTTAAGTAATCCATAGCCATTTTTTGAACATCAAGGCAGTTAAAATTAATTTTAGGCAAAGTATATCTTTCACACGCGGAATTTATGTAAGAAATATCATTATGCATGTCAAAGGCGAAGCAAATTGTATCTTCACCTTCCATCAATTGTTTAATTTTGTTGTAATAATATGAAAATTCTGGCTGTTCAAAGTAGTAATCATAATCATAAGCAAGTTCGAGATCTTTTTGTTTTTTTCTACCTTTAAGATGAAATCTATTTCCTGCTCCTCTTCCAGGAGACATTGGCATATCACCTTTTTTTAAAATAGAAAGGTTTTCATCGCATAAAACATACCCAAATTCGCATATTTTTCCGATTTTGTTAAAACAATTAGAACATTCTATATCAAAGAACAAATACTTCATCTTTTGTTATTTTTAGGCTGCTTTAGTAGACATACTACTGTTGTATTATCTGGCTTATCTCGTAACATAAGAGGATCATTTAACGGGATTATATCTGGATCACAATTTAATGATAATGAACTGTTTAAAAAATTAAATAACCCACGAACTGTAAGGCACACTACACGATTAAGCATCGGTAGCATTTTATCGTCTATAAATGAATGGTTTACTGAAATGGTAATGAGATTTTTTGGCGATGAAAATATTTTGCTTATTTTTTCATTAGTAGTTTTAATGAGGGCATTAGATCTTATATATTGAGACATGTATTTCTTTGTAGTGCTAGCGCAATAGCTTTTAGAAGGCTGCGAACACACAATACGACCATCTTCAGATAATTCATACATTACTGGAACTCCTTTGCAGTCATTTCTAATATTAATTTCAGGATGTTCAGCAATGTATTCATCTATTAATTTAGCTGCTTTTCTTGCTGTTCCATATAATGCGTTAGTTTCAGTTTTACCAATTGTTTTAACGGTTTTATTGATTAATGGTAATTTTAGTTGACATAACCATCTTCCATCAGGAAGCTTAATTGAACTTTCTTCAAAATCATCACCGGAAGGATCAAAAGGTAGACTATCTAGATAAGTACATACCCATCGTAGCTTATCATCGCGTCTCGTTTCTATTTTAGCAATTTTAGTTTGTGTTGGTTTCTTTGTAATCTTTTCTAGTTCCATGATATTACTCCTTTTGTAAATATATTTTGAAATGAAACTTATCAAAAAAATAGTGCTTCTTTTGCACTATAGAAAACAAAAAAAGACATCTTATAACAAGATGTCCAAAACGTTAATATCGAAGAATTCAGCTATTTGCTCAATAGTAGAAACTTTATTAATTCCATGAGATATCCACTTTCGAAGATTAGCAGGATCAGTCCCAAATTCATTAGCAAAATTTTCCTGAGTATAACCATTATCCTTGATTAAACGTTTTAAATTTTTGCCAGCTATAACTGACATGGATTGTTTTTGCATCATAACTATAGGTCTCCTTTAACCCTCTGAAGCTCTAAAAAGTTATGATACACATTAATAGTATTGAATACTTTTTCTCTTATCAATTGCTAATCGGATAATTAGTATTATTTGTTTTATAAGATTAATTATTCCTTAATAAAATTTTTATTTTTGTTTAGCTACAATTTTTTGTAAAATCTATATCTATTTTGTGAAATATATAAGTTGTTAATCTCAAGTGTATGAGGTTCTAGGCACTTTTTAATTTCTAATATTGGTGATCTCTCTTTTAGATTTAATTCGCTTTTTAAGTTTGCGTCGTCTATAGCATTATAAATTGATTTATATGAACAAACTTTGTATTTTTCCCCGTAAGCGAATTTCTTTTTTCCCTCTTCGTAATACTTAACATATATTTCTGGACATATTATTAAAAATATTACATCTGAATCGATAGAGATATGGTTTATTTTAGCAATGTATTTTGCAAGTAAATAATATTTTCGTAATTGCCCATCCGATTTTCCTTCTTGATTCTCTTTACCATCCTCGTCCTTTATTTTATCTATAATTCCCTTTTTCTCAGCATCCTTTTCATCTAATTTGATAAAAGAATCCCAAGACTTTATTTCGTTTGTATTAAAATTTGCAGAAATTTTATTTTCAATAACAATTAAAAATTTATTTTCCGGTTTACCTTCTTTATAGTTTTTAATTAATATATCTGTATTTTTTTCTTCGCGCGTTACTTTATAATAACCAGGATTAACATCTTTAAATCCGTTAATTTTAAGAAAATTATTTAAGATATTTGGTGATTGTGAAAATAAATAAGCAATAATGTCTGAGTAATATATTTCATTGTTCAAATTGCCAGTAATTGAAAGAATAGAGTCCGAAATATTATCTTTCTCTTGCATTTTTGACTCATAAACATTGACTGTAAGATTTTCATCTTCTTCCCATTTGGATTCATTTTCGAAAATCTCAATTAATTTATTGTAAAATGTAGAGCCTTCCACGACATATTGTCTCATTGAACAACCTTTAAGATTATCTTTTAAATCATCATTAGCAATTGCTTCGCTTAAGTTTTTAGGCTTAAATATATTTTTTTCTTATGCTTCAAATGTAATGTACGCTTTGATGGGGTAGTTATCATCGCATAGATTTTGAACTAAAGACTCAGTGGTATTTTTTTTAGGATAAGAATTATTATCAAAAATATGACAAATATTTACTCCGCCGTATTCAATGTTGTTATAGTCTATTTGATCTAGTTTGTTTTTGTATGCTGCTTCAAATATTTCAATCTTGTCTGCTTTTCTAATAAAAACATATTGATCTTTGCCGTCATCATTTTTGGAAGTTTTAGAGTATTCTAGGTAGATTAGCTTATTTTTATTAAGGTAGTAGTTTTTTTTAAAGGAAAGAGAAGCATCTATTTCAAAATAATCGCGACTTATTGTACCTTCTTTGCAAAGATAAAAATATCTTTTGCCGTTATCGGCTTTAAAACAGTTGATGGTTTCATGGACAATATTATTTCCATATAAAGTGAATTTACTATTTATGAAACATTCATTTAAGATAAGTGTTTTACCAAAATTTATGAAATTATATTTTGGTGTAGAATTATTTGCATCTTTATCGCTACTTTTTGGCTTAGAATCATCTGCGTTTTTAACGTCACGAATTTTATCAATTATTTTAGCTTTATCATCATTGTTTTTATTCCCATATCCAGTGATTCGAATAAAAATTTTTGAAATTTTAGATAGTTCACCATCTACAATTTGTTCTATGTTTTTTTGTAATTCTTTATCCAAGCTTATATTATTCTGAATACAGCAATTATCAAAGAAAATATACTTATCCTTATCATTTTTGATTTCGTAGTAGCCATCAGAATTTAACCATTCAGCTAATTCAATCTGTTTTTTATCTTTGATTTTGCCGTTTGTTTTACCATTTATTTTTTTAGTATAAATTCCAAAGCTTGATTATTACCGTCGTTATCGTTAATAATAAATATTATTTTCTTATGTAGACACATAGTTATAATCTCCTTTTTTAATAATATATTGTTGATTTTAGTAAAAAATCAAACGGTTAAATATTATTCGAATTAATCTTATATAATTTGCACAAATAGAAATCATTCTTCATCGAATAAACTTATTTGATGAGAACTATCATCTATAGTATTTAAATCCTTAATAGCAAATTGAAATATATTTATTATTGTTTCATAATCTTTAACCGCGCTGTTAGGGATTCTAATTAATTTAATACCATAACGCTTGCAAACAAGCTCTTTTTGCCTATCTAAATAGGCTTGTCTTTTGCTTCCGACATGTTCTCCTCCATCGATTTCAAAAGCAACTATGGTTACATATTTCTTCCTAAACACTCTCTTTACTTGAACAATAACATCGAATTCTTTTTTCCCAATTAAACGATAATCTTCAACCATAATATTGCTTATTGCTTCTTTTACTGGAACATTTCTTGATATTCTAAATTTCGTGCCTCTTCTATTGAAATAAGGCTTTATAGTTTCAAAGAATTCCTTTTCATTTTTAGAGTCATTAGAAAAATCATACGAAATAATCGCATCACTTTGACTGATTTGAATATTACCATTTGAATATACATAATCAGATAGAGATTTAATGTCATTAATTTCTTTTCCACTTAGTTCATCAATCGCTTTTTTATCACCAACAAAGATGAATTTATCCTTGGCTCTTGTGATTCCTACATTAATAACTTCATGATTGTTTTTAATCCATTCCATCGTTCTTTTTATCGTTTTAAGAGATAAAGCTGCTGACATGATAATTATTGATTTTTCCGAACCCTGTAAAGTATGAATCGTGCCAGCTTTACAGTCTTTGATTCCCGCGCGTTCTAAATAGTAATTGATTAAATAAGCTTGATTCTTAAAAGGAGTAACAATTCCCACATCTTTATAATTATTTTCTTTTATAATCTTTACTATTTGATATGCCTCTTCTTTAGATGAATTACGTAGAGGAGGAGTTGATGAATTATTAACATTATAATAAAGTAATTCTCCAAGATTTTTATTTAGTAATTTTAATTCGCCTCCATAAAATCTTTTATTAGAGAATCCTGCGATTTTTCTTCCGCAGCGATAGTGACAATCTAAAAGGATATTTTTAGAATTATTATCCTTTCTTAACATGGTAGATAAGATTGAATTATGAATATAATCATACTCTTCACCCACATTATATTTACTTATAAGATCTTCATTTATATTGTCTTCAATAACTGTGACAGGTTGCAATTGATTAGTGTCACCAACTAAAAGTAAATTATTTCCTCTAACTATAGGAATTAAGGAGGTTGCAATATTGCATTGACCAGCTTCATCCATGATAACTAAATCAAATTGAGGTTTAGCTGATCCTAGTTTATCTGAAGATTGATTCGTGCAGATAATTATAGGAAAAATCGCGATTACTTTTTTTAAATTAGAGTCATCTTTGAGATATTTATTAAGCTTTTGAACTGCGTCATCTAGGTCGCTTAACCGTATTATATCTCTTAGCTCTCTATATGGTTCAGTAGCCAATTTTTTAAATTTTAATAATGTTGAATAATAGATATAGTTTTGAAAATTTTTATCAATTGAAGCTGAAATCGCATATTTTAAAACGTCTTCATCTTGAATAAGTTTAAACTGGTTCAATTTAGCTTTAACTTGTTTAATTTGAAAATCAAGCTCAGCAGCCATCTTATCGTTATCCATCAGATTTCTAGTTTTGAGCATCTTATCAAGATATTCTTCTAGCTCTAATCTTTGCTCATATTCTATTAGCAAGTCTCTTAATTCTTTAAAGTTTGATAAGGAACGATTTTTACTGATTTCAGTTAATTCTTCTTGGACTTTAGATTTTTCATTTTTAGATACAAAACTCAATATCTCTCGTAATTTAATAATCGCTTTTGCCATTTCTTCGTTATTACCAAAACGAATCATTGGGAAATATACTTTTTCTACATCATTGGAATATGGTCTTTTAATTGTTAATGAATTATCCATTTTCCTATAAATATCAGAGATAGGATGATTATTATTTGAGCATATTAAAACTGATTCATTATTCGCATACGCGGATAAAATAACATTAAAGATAGTCTCAGTTTTCCCAGTTCCTGGAGGACCCTTAACATAGGTAACATGATTTACCATAGAATTATAAACAACTCTCATTTGATTGATGTTAATCTTTTGATGGTTAAAAACAACTAGATTAACCTCTTTAGATGTTCCGCGTAATGGTCTATTACGTCCAAAAAATGATTTTAAAGGAAAGGTTAATTTATTTTCTTGATCCATTTCATTGATAGCTTCAAAGGCTTCTTCAACTCCAAATCTACTGTTTCGCATCAAGAAAAAGATAGTTGGACGGGTGTTAACTTTCTCCCCGTTACGGAAGTTAGATTTAATTTCTTCAATGTAGTCTTCGCTTTTAGAATCAAAGCTCTCGCAAAAGACCTTTGAATCCATTTCTAAATACATAGAGAGAGTTACTTTTTTCCCTTCGCTGATCAAAAAAGATTTATTAATCGAAGATTTTTTGGAAACTTTTAAAGTTTTGTCTTTGAAATTTAATGATAAAGTTCGATAGGCGACAACATATTGTTTATCGTATAAATCAATCGAGAATCTATTAATCGCTAGAGTTTGGTAACGATTTATTCTCTCGGCCTCATATGAAGGTTTTTTGAATACTTTATCTAATAATACATTGAATTGTTTATCATCTAATTGATACTTCTTTTTTTCTAGTAATGTATGATTATCAATACCATCAATCATCACAATATCTTTTAAGAAAGGATCATCATCTAGTCTATAGCAGTCAGATAGATATCTTAATATGTTATTATCAAAATTTGCCACGTCTAAATAATTGATGATAGTTAAATCATTATTAACTTTTTTTAATAATTCTTGAGGAACATCGTAATATGTATTTTCTAAGACATCAGCCTTCTTGATTCTATCAATGTAAATATAAACGACTTCTTTATCTAAAGATTGATTTGACTTGTATACATTAAAAATCTCGCAAAAAAGTTTGCCATTCTTAGGGTTGATATCTTTAATAGCAATATAGTAATTTGTTGGTTCGTTATCCTTATTAACGTAATGAATCTCTAACCATTGTTCTTTTATAATGGCTTGATATATCGCATTTTTTATTGATAGTTTCATTTTTAAGACATTTCCTGAATTAATAATAATGTAATATTATTAATTTTAATAGATGTCTAATAATTTTCTTGAAAAAATCTCTAAAGAATATTAATAAATTGTAACCATTTTAATCATCCATAATTAAAAGTTTCTAATCTTCAAAGACTAGAATCTTTATCAAATTGTTGTGATTTTAAATACTTAAATTCTAATTTTACCGAGAAGTAAATCAAAAATATGAATATGCTTCACTCCTTCTTGCTGGTCTCTAAATTTATCTAAAGAAATTATATAACGTGGATAACCCTCTCTTATATATCTAAATAACTTAAGCTTATACTGCAAAAAATGGCTTTTTAGGCAAAAATTTACACTAGAATAAAACTATTATAAAAACGAATTCAGTCTCAACCAATATTTTGAGTCGTTATATCAATGAAAGACAGTTTTATTCATATTTGCTTCTTAAGGATACTGATTTTGAAAAAATTAACTTTTTAGTACTCTGAAACGGCTAATAACGGACATCATTGAACAAGTAATTTAGAAAAAAAATAGACTTTAAATTTTCAAAAAAATAATCAAAAAAGTGCAAATATATGTACATTTTCTTAAAGATACTTTTTTTATAAAAATATTAATAAATAATCAATGGCGAGGGGCGTCACTTTAGAACCTCCTTAAAACATCTTTAAATTAATTTTATTAATCAAATTTGGAGCTAACTTAAATAATTTAATTAAATCAGCTCAGCTAATAAATTAGAGGAGGAAAACTATGAATAAAGAAGAATTATTTCAAGGTATTTACGGACTAGAGGAAGAAAAGAATGAAATTTATAAATACATCAATTGGTTTATGAATAAAGAAAAATATGAATCTTTAGGAATTGAAGTTCCAAATGCTTTGCTACTTTATGGAACAACGGGATGCGGAAAAACCCAAATTATTAAAAATATTATTAAATATTCTAAAATTCCATCTTTTATTGTTACTTTAGATGATGCAGATGTAATTGCAAACATTAAAAAAGTCTATAATGAGGCTTCCTTAAAAGAAAAAGCAATTATCGTGTTTGATGAACTTGATTTATTAATTGACAAAGATGAAAGGGTTGTTAAAATCATCCAAGATCAAATTGGAGGAGTATTTTCGAAAAATAATGTTTTCTATATTGCTGCAACTAATTGGTTAGAAAGTTTACCATGTCCATTATTAAGAAAAGGTAGATTTGGTATTCAATTAAAAATTGGGTATCCAAAAAAGAATGATATTAAACAATATTTAATTGATAAACTAAGCGCTTTTTATGGTGATAAATTTCAAAATGATTATCTTCAAGATAATGTATTAGAAATGTTTAGGAATAGAATTTTTTCTGAAATTGAATCATTTGTTAATCGTTTATTTCTAGAGTATCCAACAAATTTTCCTAACTTTGAGCAATTTATGGAGCTTATTGCACGATTAGTAAATGATAAATTAAATATTGGCGAAGCCAATTTTAGAGTTTGTATTCATGAAGCATCACATGCTTTAATTGCTTACCGTTTTAAAAAATATACGAAGTATTTACAAAATAGTTGGTAAAAAATCTTTTATTTTAGGTCTTTTTGACGGAAATTCACTCCATATTGGAAGCATATATCTACCAACTCATTAACTTTATCATCAATATCATCTTGTTTTAATGTTGATCGAAAGACTATCCAATTCAGATAATCCTGTAAATGCTCTGATTTCATGCCTATATGAATCAATAAAATTCGTTTTATTTGGGCACATAAAGAATTAATTGGCTGCATATAACGACGATTACTTTTAACTATTGCTTTATAAACATAACTTTCTAAACATAATTCATTCACTAATGTATCGTGAGAAAAAATACCATCGTGAATTAATATAGATTTAGGTTCAATGTGTTTTCCATAAGAGTCCATTACTTGTTTTTTTGTAATGTGCCCTCTACCTACCACCTTTGCATATATATTTCCTTTTACATCAATTCCTACTGCTACTACGATTTGATTTCTACTTACTCCACGATATTTTAAATGTTCTGTTTTCATTATCAGTTGACTTTTATTAACAGGCACTAAAATTTCGTCTATCCATACTTTTTCCCTTAAATAAACACTTTTTGCTACTACTTCACATGATTTATAAATTTTCATTCTCCATAGATACGCAGTTTTTGAAGATATATTTAACACATCGATGATCGTTTGTAATTTTGTCTCATTAATCATCATTTTTATCATTAGATTAAGTTTGCTTTTTGATATTTTTCTAGAATGAAAAATTGTGTCGCTGGTTAAGAGAAATATACGTCCACATTTTAAACACTTATATCTTTGTTTTTTGTCATCTTTTGTTCTTTGATAACCATGTTTAATCGTATTTGATGAGCCACATTTAGGACATATAATAGACTTTTCGACCATTAAAAAAATTCCTTCTAATAGCCTTAAGCAACCATCAACGAAGGAATTTGCGAATTGATCAATTGATGATTGCTTAAGACCTTCAATTCGCAAAGTTATTATACTCAAAACTATTTGTTTTCTCACCAACTATTTTGTAAATACTTCGA